>JALYUN010000188.1 GCA_030853725.1 Pseudomonadota bacterium
GATCATCACCGCCACCAGTGCCGCCATCGGGATCAACTTGACCCACGGCTGCAGGAACACCACGGCCACCAACAGGAAACTGCCTGCCACCAGCGTGGAGAGCCGGCCACGGCCGCCCGACTTCACATTGATGACCGACTGGCCGATCATGGCGCAGCCGGCCATGCCACCGATGAAACCGGTCGCCATGTTGGCCACGCCCTGCCCCACGCATTCCCGGCTCTTGTTGCTGCCGGTGTCCGTCAGATCATCCACGATCGACGCCGTCATCATCGACTCCAGCAACCCCACTACCGCCAGCGTGGCGGCGTAGGGCAGCACGATCTGCAGCGTGCGCCATTCGAACGGGACGTCGGGCAGCGCGAAGATTGGCAGGCTGTCGGGCAATTGACCCATGTCGCCGACGGTGTGAATGTCCAGGCCCAGCGCGACCGATACAAGCGTCAGCACCACGATCGTCACCAACGGCGAAGGCACCGTTCGCGTCAGATAAGGCAGGCCGTAGATGATGGCCAGACCGGCAGCGGTCATCGCATAAACCGGCCAACCCACGTGGGTCAACTCGGGCAGTTGCGCCAGGAAGATCAGGATCGCCAGCGCATTGACGAATCCGGTAATGACCGAGCGCGAGACGAAGCGCATCAAGACCCCGAGCCGCAACAGTCCGGCCACCACTTGCAGCATGCCGGTGAGCACGGTGGCCACCAACAGAAATTGCAGGCCGTGTTCTTTCACCAGCGTCACCATCACCAGCGCCATGGCGCCGGTGGCGGCCGAGATCATGCCCGGCCGGCCGCCGGCGAACGCACTGATGACGGCGATGCTGAAAGACGCGAAGAGCCCTACTTTCGGGTCGACGCCGGCGATGATCGAAAACGCAATGGCCTCGGGTATCAACGCCAGCGCCACCACCAGGCCCGCCAGCAGATCGCCGCGCACGTTCGAAAGCCATTCACGGCGCAAGCTATCCAGGGTCATTGCGGGGGCGGCAAGCTGCCGAGCAGACGCAGGCCGGGTGTGCGGGCAGGATGCCCGCGGCGGCAGCGGCCAAGGCTTCGATAGCCTACGCCGATGAGCGTCATTGACGGTATCTAACCACAACATGCTGCGTTGCAGCGAAACTATCGGTTCTGGCTGATTGATACATCCGGCCTTCAAGTCATTCCCAAATCCCGCAACCCACCCAGGAAACCGCCATGTCGATCATCAACACCCAGATCCAGCCGTTCAAGGTTCAGGCCTTTCACAATGGCAAGTTCGTCGAGATCACCGAAGCCAGCCTGAAGGGCAAGTGGGCCGTGCTGGTGTTCATGCCCGCCGCCTTCACCTTCAACTGTCCGACCGAAGTCGAAGACGCGGCCGACAACTACGCCGAATTCCAGAAGCTGGACACGCAGGTCTACATCGTCACCACCGACTCGCATTTCGCGCACAAGGTCTGGCACGAAACCTCGCCTGCGGTCGGCAAGGCCAAGTTCCCGCTGATCGGCGACCCGACGCACCAGCTCACGCGCATGTTCGACGTGCACATCGACGAAGACGGCATGGCGCTGCGTGGCACCTTCCTGATCAACCCGGAAGGCGTGGTCAAGACCGCCGAGATTCACGACAACAGCATCGCCCGCGACATGAAGGAAACGCTGCGCAAGCTGAAGGCTGCGCAGTACGTGGCCAAGCACCCCGGCGAAGTCTGCCCAGCCAAGTGGAACGACGGTGCGAAGACGCTGACGCCTTCGTTGGACCTGGTCGGCAAGATCTGAGTTTTCGCTCGATCGCACGACCCTTCGCAGACCATCGGGCGCCCGGCTTCGCGGCCCGGCGCCTTTTCTTTTTCTTCAGGAGATTCGTCATGTTGGACAGCAACCTCAAAAGCCAGCTCCAGGCTTATCTGGAGCGACTGCAACATCCGGTAGAGGTCGTGGCCTCACTGGACGACCGCGGCGCGTCCGACGAGATGCGCGAATTCCTGAACGACATCGACGGGCTGAACCCGTTGCTGACCGTTCGCCACGACGGCGACGATTCACGCTGGCCCTCGTTCAGCGTTGGCAAGACGGGCGAAGCAGCGCGGGTGCAGTTCGCAGCGGTGCCGATGGGGCATGAGTTCACGACGCTGGTGCTGGCACTGCTGCAAGCCGGCGGCCACCCGCCGAAAGTGGATGCCGACGTGATCGAGCAGATCAAGTCACTCGACACCGACATGGTGTTCGAGACCTACATCTCACTGACCTGCCACAACTGCCCCGATGTGGTCCAGGCGCTGAACCTGATGGCGATCCTGAACCCGCGCATCCGTTCGATAGCGATCGACGGCGGGCTGTACGCGGCCGAGATCGAAGCCCGCCAGATCATGGGCGTTCCTTTCGTCTACCTGAACGGTGAGCCCTTCCATTCGGGGCGCATCGAGCTGGCCGAGATTCTGACCAAGGTCGACACCGGCGCCGCCGCACGCGACGCGGCGCGGCTGGCCACCAAGGAAGCCTTCGACGTGCTGATCGTCGGCGGTGGGCCGGCTGGTGCCGGTGCAGCCATCTACGCGGCGCGCAAGGGCATTCGCACCGGCATCGTCGCCGAACGGTTCGGTGGTCAGACGCTGGACACGTTGGGGATCGAGAACTTCATCTCGGTGCAGGAAACGCAAGGACCGAAATTCGCCGCCGCGATGGAAGCGCAGGTGCGCGGCTACGGTGTCGACATCATCAACAACCAGCGCGTGACCGCCATCGAAGCCGCCTTGCAGCCTGGCGGTGCGATCACCGTCAAGCTCGACAACGGTGCGTCCTTGAAAAGCAAGAGCGTGATCCTGGCCACAGGTGCGCGCTGGCGCACCGTGAACGTCCCGGGCGAAGCCGAATACAAAAACAAGGGCGTGGCTTACTGCCCGCATTGCGACGGCCCGCTCTTCAAAGGCAAGCGGGTGGCAGTCATAGGCGGTGGCAATTCGGGCATCGAAGCCGCCATCGACCTGGCCGGCATCGTGGAGCACGTGACGGTGCTCGAATTTGCCGACGGCCTGAAGGCCGACGCCGTGCTGGTCAACAAGCTGCGCAGCCTGCCGAACGTGGAAGTTCACACCGGTGCGCAAACACTCGCCATCACCGGCGACGGCCAGAAGGTCGATGGCCTGCTATTCAAGAACCGGGCCAGCGGCGAAGAGCACCGGGTCGATCTGGCGGGGGTATTCGTGCAGATCGGGCTGATACCGAACACCGAGTTCCTGAAAGGCACGGTCGAGCTCAGCAAGTACGGCGAGATCCTGATCGACGAGCGCTGCGCCACCAGCGTGCCCGGCGTGTTCGCGGCCGGCGACGTGACGACCGTGCCCTACAAGCAGATCGTCATCGCCAGTGGCGAGGGGTCGAAGGCAGCGCTGTCGGCGTTCGACCACTTGATCCGCACGCCGGTGCTGGAAGCGGCCTGAGTGCGGGGCGGCTCACAGCAGCCGCCTCGTGCCTGTGGATCACGATGTTTCAGGGCCCTGCCTGGATCGTGCGCCCTCGCCAGAGCCGCCATGCGCCCTCGATCCCCATCGCCACGAGTACCCCCCACAGCAGCGACATACCGTAGATCGCACCCGGGTTGACGGCGAACCATTCGGGCGCCGCGGCGCGCAGCAAACGCAGCACCACCCACGCCACCAGCGCCGCCATCGCGACCATCCGCACCCTTCGAAGTGCGTACCGGAATCTGCTGCCGTTTACCGGCGATCGGCGCACTGGGGCCGGTGGCCACGGCGGCTCGGGTTTGGACGGCTTGCTACCTCCAGCACCAGCCCGTAGCCGGCCCGGTGCCCATGCCCGCGGCGCGGGGCCGGCACCTGGCTTGACACACCAGGTGGCCACAGCCGCATGCAGCCGCCTGGCCGCAGCCGCCCGGTCGGGCAGGCCGACGAGGTCGATGCAGTCGATCTGCGCCAGCAGCCCCTTCGGCTGGCATTCACGCACCTGCACCGCCGCCATCCGACCCTTTGCACTGTCGGAATCGGGGGCGAAAGCCGCGGCCCATTCGAGAGCGGTGAACTGCGACGCCAAGAAACCGGGCGAGAGCACGATCAACGTGCGCTTGGCATCTTGCATGGCACGCTGCAGGTCCAGCGTGCCCTTGTCGCCTTCGCGCAAGTCCCGGGTCTGAATCACCGCGCGGTAACCGGCTGCTTCCAGTTGCCAGGCGATCCATTCGGCCCAGGCACGGTCGGCGCGGTTGTAGCTGATGAAGAAGTCGGTCATGGGATGCGGCGGCGAGCGCCCAAACTCGTGCCGCTTCAAGAGCTGGGTCGTCGACGAGCTTAGCGCCCAACTACGATCCGCCGAGCCTCGTAGAAGCCCAGGCCAGAAACCGAGTAGAGCCGTGGAACCGGCTTTGCCGGGCCGCAAGCGAACGCACCCCTGGGGGGGCAGCGACCGATAGGAAGCGTGGGGGCCTAGTCTTGCCGTAGACATTCGATCGGCAACAGCTTGGAGGCCCGCCGCGCCGGGTAGTAACCGAAGAACAGACCCACCGCGGTCGAAAAGCCGACCGCCGTCAACACATGCGCGGCCGACAACGCCATCGTGAACTTGCCACTCTGGTTCACGCCCCAGACACCGAGAGCCGCCAGCGCCACGCCGACCAGACCGCCCAACACACACATCACCACCGCCTCGGCCAGAAACTGCGTCAGCACATGCACCGGCTTGGCGCCGATCGCCATGCGGATGCCGATTTCCCGCACCCGTTCGCTCACGCTCACCAGCATGATGTTCATGATGCCGATGCCACCCACCAGCAGGCTGATGGCACCGACCACCCCAAGGCCGATCGCCAGACCCGCCGCGATCGTGGCGCCGGTTTGCGCAATGGTGGCCAGGTTGGTGATGGTGAAGTCGTCGGGGTTGTCGCCGGTGATGCGGTGGCGGTCGCGCAGCAGTTCGGCCACATCGGATTGCGCGTCTTTCAACCGCAATTCGCTCACCGCCTGCACGTTGATGTAATGGGTGGCGCGCGGCCGGGCCGTGGTGACCGGAATCGCGGTAATCGGCACCACCAGCAACTCGCCGAGGTCGGTGCCGTCCAGCGTGCGGCCACTGCCTGCCAGCACGCCGATGATGGTGAAGGGCCGCCCACCCACGCGCACCACCTGGCCCAGCGGATCGCGCCGGTAGAAGTGTGCCTGCGCCACCTGGCTGCCGATCAGGATCACGCGGCTGGCGGCGCGCACGTCTTCGTCGCTGAACGCCACGCCCTGCTCGACCGCCCAGTTGCGCACCGTGAACATCTGCGGCGTGGTGCCGATGACGGTGCTGTCGCCGCGGTCGTCACCACCGCCGAACTGCACCGCCAGACTGCCCTGCAACGTGGGCGCGGCGGCGCGCACGCTGCCGAGCTTGTCGATGGCGGCGGCGTCGTCGATCGTCAAGGTGGCGTCACTCGGAAAACTCCGCCGGCGGCTGCCGTCTTCACGCGGCTCACCCGGCGTGACGATCAACTGGTTGCTGCCTAGCACCGAAAGTTGCTTGTCGATGAAGCCTTTCACGGCGTCGCCGATGCCCAGCATCAGCACCACACTCGCAATGCCGATCACGATGCCGAGCATCGTGAGCGCGGTGCGCAGGCGGTTCGCGGCCAGCGACCGGAACGCTTCGATCAGCAGTTGCAGGCCGTTCATGTCTGCCCCTCGTCCGATGGGACCGTCGGCCGCGGCTCCATGCCCGCCTGTGCGGGCA
>JALYUN010000194.1 GCA_030853725.1 Pseudomonadota bacterium
CGGGTTTCATCTTCACCCAGCTCGGTGCCGGCTATGTATTCGTGTTGACGGTGTTCGGCGTGCTGGCCTTGTTCGAGGCGGTGCGTCGTTTTCCACCCAGGCCGCACCCCCCATCGCGCTTGCCGGCCGAGCGCCTGTGGGGCGGCATGTTGAGCGCGCTGCGCTTCGCGCGCCATTCGGAAACCGTGCTGGCGCAACTGGTGCGCACCGTGGCCTACAGTGCCGCCGGCTCGGCGTTGTGGGCGCTGCTGCCGGTGATCGGCCAGACCAAGCTCGGCCTGGGCGCCACCGGCTTCGGTTTCCTGATGGGCTGCCTGGGCAGCGGCGCGGTGGTCGCCGGGCTGTACATCGGCCGCATGCGCGCACGCTATGGGCTGGAGCGGCTGGTCAGCGGTGGCTGCGCGGTGTTTGCGCTGGTGATGGCGGTGGCCGGGTTGTCGACCTGGCCGTGGCTGACCTATCTGGCGCTGGCCTGCGGCGGCGCTTCCTGGATGAGCGTGATGTCGACCTACAACACCGCCACGCAGACCAGCGTGCCGCCGTGGGTGCGGGCGCGCGCCACGTCGCTGCACACGATCGCGGCGCTGGGCTCGTTCGCGCTCGGTTCTGCCTTCTGGGGCGCGCTGTCGGACATCGTCGGCTTGTCGACCACACTGCTGCTCGCGGCCACGGCAATGGGCGCCGGTCTGTTGCTGGTGCGACCCTTTCCGCTGCGCATGGGCGATGTCAGCGACGTGACACAGGCGACGCTGTCGGAAGACCTGTTCGTGGCGCACCAGCCGGCGCCCGAGGCCGGTCCGGTGGCGGTAGAGATCATCTACCGCGTGCGGCCCGACGCCATCGACACCTTCCTGGAGCAGGTCAGCCTGTTGCGCGGCCCGCGCCGGCGCGACGGTGCGACCTTCTGGCGCATCTACCGCGACCTGAACGATCCGACGCGGATGGTGGAGCGCTTCATTGTCACGAGTTGGGCCGACTATCTGCACCAGCGTGCCCGCGCCACGCTCGCGGACCAATCACTGGAAGCCGACTTGCGAGCCCATCTGTTGCCCGATGTAGTGCCGCTGGTGCAGCATTACATCGCCGAACGCTGAAGCTGGCCTTGCGCCTGTTGCGCCACCTGCAGCAACTGCGCAGCCACCGCCACCGCGATCACGCCCGGCTCCTTGCCTTCGATCCCGCCTACGCCGATCGGGCACGTCATCCGTTCCAGCGCCGCCGATGGAATGCCGCGTGCTTCGAAGCGATGTAGAAAACGCGCACGTTTGGTCTGCGAACCGATCAGGCCCAGGTAGGCGAAATCAGCGCGGCGCAGAACGGCTTCGGTAATGCGCAGATCAAGCTCGTGGCTGTGGGTCAGTACGAGGTAGCAAGCGTCGGGCGGTGCCACGGCGACTTCGGCTTCGACCGGTTCGACGCAAACTCTCTCGATGTGCGGCGGCGAGTCGGTGACCGGGAATTCGGTCTCTCGCTCATCGATCCACTGCACCGAGCACGGCACCGCTGCGAGCACGTCGGCGATCGCGCGGCCTACATGGCCGGCGCCGTAGAGCTGCAACGTGAAGAGTGGCGCGGTGGCAGGCCAACGCGCCAGTTCGGCCTCATTCAGCGGCGCATAACGCAGCGTCAGCGCGCCGCCGCAACACTGCCCCAGGCTCGGACCGAGTGCGATCGGCTGCACATGGCTGCCGGAATGGCCGATGCGCCCACGCGCCACCTCGATCGCCTGCAGTTCCAGATGCCCACCGCCGATCGTGCCCAGCACCGCGTCGCGTGCCACCACCATGCGCGTGCCGTCGCCGCGCGGCACCGAGCCGCGCGCGTGCGCCACTTCGACGATGACCGCGTGGCGCGCCGCAGCGAGCCAGGCCTTCGCTCGATCTCTCACGCAGTCACGCCGCAGCCTGCACCGCCGTAATGGCCCGCAGGATCGACTCACTTGTCGCCGGTGCCGTCAGTGGCGGGTCGACGTTGTGCGAAGCCACCGCAGAGACCGCATCGCGAATCGCGAAGAACACCGAGAACGGCAGCAACAGCGGGGGCTCGCCGACCGCTTTGCTGCGGTGGATGCTGTCTTCGACGTTCTGCGTCGCATACAGCTTGCAGTGCAGCACCGGCGGGCAGTCGTTGGCGGTGGGGATCTTGTAGGTGCTGGGCGCGTGCGTGCTCAGCTTACCGGTCTTCGGGTGCCACACCAGCTCTTCCATGGTGAGCCAGCCCATGCCCTGAATGAAAGCGCCCTCGATTTGGCCGATATCGACCGCCGGGTTCAGCGACTTACCAGCGTCGTGCAGGATGTCGGCGCGCAACAGCTTCCATTCGCCGGTGAGGGTGTCGACGATCACTTCGCTGACCGCTGCGCCGTAAGCGAAGTAATAGAACGGGCGGCCGAACATGCGCTCCTTGTCCCACGACAAACCGGGCGTGGCGTAGAAGCCGTCGGACCAGAGTTGCACACGGTCCAGATAGCCCTGCGCGACCACGGCCGAGAACGGCAGCGTCCGGCCGTTGACCTCGACCTTGTCGTTGGCGAAGCGCACGTCCTCAGGCTTGCCGCCGTGGTGCGACGCGATGCACGCCGCCAGCCGCTCGCGAATCTGCCGTGCCGCGTCTTGCGCAGCCTTGCCGTTCAGGTCGGCGCCGGTCGATGCCGCGGTCGCCGAGGTGTTGGCGACCTTCTGCGTGTCGGTCGCGGTGACGCGAACGCTGTCGAAGCCGACGCCGAGTTCATGCGCCACGCACTGCGCCACCTTGGTGTTGAGCCCCTGGCCCATCTCGGTGCCGCCGTGGTTGACGAGGATCGATCCGTCGTTGTAGACATGCACCAGCGCACCGGCCTGGTTGAAGTGCTTGACGTTGAACGAGATGCCGAACTTCAACGGCGCCAACGCAATGCCGCGTTTCAGCACCGGGCTCGCCGCGTTGAACTGCGCGATGGCGCTGCGGCGGGCACGGTAGTCGCTGCTGGCTTCCAGCTCGGCCGTCAATTCGTGAATGATGTTGTCGGTGACGGTCTGGCCGTAAGGCGTGACGTTGTTCGACTCGGTGCCGTAGAAGTTGATGCGCCGCACATCGAGCGGGTCTTTGCCTAACTTGCGGGCGATGCTGTCGAGGATGTTCTCGATCGCGATCGCGCCCTGTGGTCCGCCGAAGCCGCGAAAGGCGGTGTTGCTCTGGGTGTTGGTCTTGCCCGAATAGCCATGCGCGGCCACTTCGGGCAGCCAGTAGGCGTTGTCGAAGTGGCACAGCGCACGCGTCATCACCGGCCCCGACAGGTCGGCCGAATGACCGGCGCGCGACACCATCGTGATCTCGGCGCCGAGCACGCGGCCTTCGTCGTCGTAGCCGACTTCGTATTCGTACCAGAAGCAGTGACGTCGGCCCGTGATCAGGAAATCGTCGTCGCGGTCGAGCCGCAGCTTCACGGGCCGGTTCAGCTTGCGCGCCGCCACCGCAGCCACACAGGCGAACAACGCCGACTGCGATTCCTTGCCGCCGAAGCCGCCCCCCATGCGCCGGCACTCGACATGCACGTGGTGGGCATGCACGCACAGCGCGTGCGCGATCAGGTGTTGCATCTCGCTCGGGTGCTGGGTTGAGCAGTAAACGTGCATGCCTCGGTCTTCAGTGGGCACGGCGTAGCTGATCTGGCCTTCCAGATAGAACTGCTCCTGACCGCCGACTTCGAAGCTGCTGTTCAACTTGCGCGGCGCCTTGGCGATGGCCGCGCGGGCGCCGCCATTGGTCTCGCGCACGAGATGCATCGCCGGCACCACGTACTGGCCCAGGGCATGCGCTTGTTGCGGCGTCAGCACCGGCGGCGCGGCCTCGATCGTCAGCACGTCCTTTGCAAGCGCAGCGGCGCGGCGCGCCAGGTCACGCGTCTGGGCGATGACCGCGAACACCGGCTGGCCGAGATAGCGGATTGCACCATCGCACAGGATCGGGTCGTCGTGGACGATCGAGCCGCAGTCGTTCGGGCCGGGAATGTCGGCGGCCGACAGCACCGCCACCACACCGGGCAGCGCCCGGATCGTGTCGAGCGCAGTGGCGGTCAGGCGCCCCTTGGCGACGGGTGACAGGCCGAGCGCGCAATGCAGCGTGCCCGCGAGTTCGGGAATGTCGTCGATGTAAGTCGCTTCGCCCGCCACGTGCAAGTGCGCCGATTCGTGCGGGCGGCTGATGCCGACGCGCGCGCCAGCACTGATGGCTGCGGCTTCGGCGGGCTCGTCGATGCGCGCGGCGATGTTCTTCAGGTAGTCGGCGAAGATCTCTTCGGGTTGCAACAGCAAGGCGTCGATCGGCTTGTTCATCGTCTCTCTCCTCAAGTTGCCGTGGCGTGCGGCATCACGCTGAAGACGCTGGTAGCGCTGGCGGGTAGTGGATCGTCGGCCCGGGTTTCGAGCCAGAAGCGCTGCAGCAGGTTCTGCGCCACCTGCAGCCGGTAGCCGGCGCTGGCCCGCATGTCGTCCAGCGGCTTGAAGTCCTGCGTCAGTGCGGTCTGTGCGGCTTTGACGGTGGCCGGGTTCCACGGCTGACCGACCAGTGCCGCCTCGGCCTGCGCGACGCGCTTGACGGTGGCGGCCATGCCGCCAAAGGCCAGCCGCACCGACTTCACATTCGCACCGTCGAGCTCGATCGACAGCCCGGCGCACACCGCCGAAATGTCGCTGTCGAAACGCTTGCTGATCTTGTAGACGCGCACCTGCCGGGAAGTGACCGAGAGCGGCACGGCGATCGCCTGTACGAACTCGCCGGATTCGAGCTGATTCTTCATGTAGTCGAGATAGAAGCCGCTGAGCGCCACGCGCCGCACGCGCTCGCCCTTGCGCAATTCGATTTGCGCGTCCAGCGCCAGCAGCACCGGCGCCGAGTCGCCGATCGGTGAGCCGTTGGCGACATTGCCGCCCATGGTGCCGGCGTTGCGAATCGGTGGCGACGCGAAGCGCAGCCAGACATCGGTCAGCGTGGGCCAGCGGGCCGCCAGCGCAGACCACGCAGCTTCCAGCGACGCACCGGCACCGATGTGCAACTCATCGCCTCGCTCTTCGACCAACGCCATCTCGGCGACGTTGCCGACATAGAGGATGTCGCCGAGCGGCCGGAACAGTTTGTTGACCCAGAGCCCGACATCGGTGCACCCCGCCATCAGTTGCGCTTGCGGTTGCTGCGCGCGCAACGCCGCCAGTTCGCTGAGCGTGCGCGGCGCATGAAAGGCCGCACCTCCTGCGGCATAAGAGAAAGTCTGCGCGTGGTCCAGCTCTTTCAGCGCTTTGATGACGGTTTGGGTGTTCAGCGCCACCGCCGGCAGGTCGAACATGCGCTGGCCGGCGTCGAGGATCGGCCGATATCCGGTGCAGCGGCACAAGTTGCCCGAGAGTTCGTCGGCCAGTTCCTGCCGCGACGGCCGCGTCTTGCAGCTCCGGTGATGTTCATAGGCCGACCACAGCGACATCACGAAACCCGGCGTGCAGAAGCCGCACTGCGAGCCGTGGCAGTCGACCAGCGCTTGTTGCACCGGATGCAGTTCACCCCCGGACAGTGCCTTCAGGTCCTCGACGGTGAACAGCGCTTTGCCGTCAAGCGTCGGCAGGAACTGGATGCAGGCATTCACGGTCTTCAGGGTCAGGCCGCGCACCGCGCCTTCATCACCGGTAGGCGGCAGCTCGCCGATCACCACCGTGCAGGCGCCACAGTCGCCTTCGTTGCAGCCCTCTTTGGTACCGGTGCAGCGTGCGTCCTCGCGCAGCCAGTCGAGTACGGTGCGCGTCGGCGCTGCGCCCGCTACTTCGACAACGGCACCACGGTGGAAAAAGCGAATCGGGCGAGCCTTCGAATGAGAAGCCGGTGAAGGCGTTGTACGAGAAAGCGGTTGAATGGCAGACATGGCGCGGGCTCCGGCGATCGCAAACGCTGAAAGGTAGCCGCTAATGGGTTCGCAGCTATACATTGACTGCAATATCACCTATCAGGCGGACGGTATGGCACATCGAGTCGACTTCGACAACATCGAGCTTCACCTTGTCCGAGTGCTGAAGACCTTGATCACCGAACGCAGTGTCTCCAGAACCGCGATGCACCTGCAGTGCAGCCAGCCAGCGGTCAGCTCCCAGTTGAAGCGGCTGCGCGAGTTGACTGGTGACCCGTTGCTGGTGCGCTCGGGTAACAGCATGATGCCCACCGCCGCCGCGCTGCGCTTCCTGAAACGCGAAGCCCCGACGGCGCGCTTGGAGTTGCTGCCGCTGTCGGGCGCTTTCGACTACCGGCGCAGCCTGGCGGCGGGCGAGATCGACCTGGTGATCGGCAACTGGCTGCAGCCGCCCGAAGAATTGCATCTGGGCAAGTTGACCAGCGACGAGATGGTGTGCCTGGTGGCCGAGAACCACCCGGTCGTGAAGATCGCCGGCTCGCGCGCCTGGAACCTTGAGCGCTACCTGCAGTGCGAACACATCGCCCCGACCCCCCTGCACGCCCATGCCGCCGGCGTGATCGAGGACCACCTGGAGTCCTCCGTGCAGCGCGACATCATGGTGCGCAGCGCGCATTTCGGACTGATCCCGTTGATGGTTGCGCACAGCTTGTTGGTGATGACGACCGGGCGCCGGTTCTGCAGCCGCTATATCGACGTGTTGCCGGTACGCATCGTGCGCTGCCCGATGCCGTTTCCACCGCTGAACTACTACCAGTTCTGGCATGAGCTGAGCCACGGATCGGTGGCCGGCCGCTGGCTGCGTGAGCAGGTTCGCGACGTGGCCTGCAACCTGGCGGGGCATGGCGTGTTGCGTCGCAGCGCCGGAGCTGCCGCATGACGCCCATCCGTCAACGTCTTGCGTTGCGCGGCGATGTGCTCGACTTCGTTGCCGAGCCCGAGTGGGGCGCTGTTGATTCGCCGGCTGTGCGCTTTCGTCCCGACCACTGGCTCCTGATCGAGAACGGCCGCATCCACGGGGTGCAGGCCACCGAGCCCGACGCGCAATGGCAGCGCCACGACCACCGCGGCCGACTGATCCTGCCGGGCTTCATCGACTCGCATGTGCACATGCCGCAGCTCGACATGATCGCCAGCTACGGCACCGAATTGCTCGACTGGCTCAACACCTACACCTTCCCGGCCGAAACCCGCTTCGCCGATCCCGAACGTTCGCAGCAAGGTGCCGAGCTGTTCACAGACGCACTGCTCGCCAACGGCACGACCACGGCGGTGGTGTTCCCGACCGCGCACAAGGTCTCGGTCGACGCGTTGTTCGAATCAGCCCAGCGGCGCGGGATGCGGCTCGTCACCGGGAAGGTGCTGCAGGACCGGCATTCGCCAGACGGCCTGCGCGACGACGTGGTGCAGGCCCGGCGAGACTGCATCGAGTTGATCGAACGCTGGCATGGCCGTGACCGCCTGGCCTACGCGGTTACCGTGCGCTTCGCCCCCACCAGCACGCCGGAACAACTGGCGATGGCCGGCGCGCTGTGCAAGGCCGATGCCACGCTCTATATGCAAACCCACGTGGCCGAGAACCGCGACGAGGTGCGATGGGTGCGTGAGCTGTTCCCCGAAGCCCGCAGCTACCTCGATGTCTATGCCGGCCCCGGCCTGCTGCACCCGCGCAGCGTGTTGGCCCACGGCGTCTGGATCGACGACGCCGACCGTGCGGCGCTGCGCGAGAGTGGCGCGCAGATCGCCCACAGCCCGTCGTCGAACCTGTTCCTGGGCAGCGGCCTGTTCGACTGGCCAGCCGCGGTGCAAGCCGGTGCCCACGTCAGCCTGGCCACCGATGTCGGCGGCGGCACCAGCCTGTCGATGTTGAAGACCATGGCCGAGGCCTACAAAGTGCAGGCCATGTCCGGCCAGCGCCTGACCGCATGGAAGGCCTTGCACGCGGCCACGCTGGGCTCGGCGCGCGCGCTGCAACTCGACACCGAGATCGGCTCCTTCGAGCCGGGCCGCATGGCCGACCTGTGTGTCTGGGACTGGGCCGCCGACCCGGTTTCGCAACGCCGCATGGCGGTGGCGCGTGAACTGCATGAACGGGTGTTCGCCTGGATGACGCTGGGCGACGACCGCAACCTGGTGCAGACCTGGGTCGCCGGCCGCTTGCGCCAGGAGCGCGACGAGCGAAGGGCGCCCTGAAACGAACCGACCACAGCCGCACTCCAGCCGCACAACAGCCGCGCAACAAGCGGCAACAACAGCAGACGGAGACAAGCAATGGCACTACTCGAGCGAACTTTCAAACTGTCTGAACACGGAACCAACGTCCGCACCGAGTTGATAGCGGGACTGACCACGTTCCTGACGATGGCCTACATCATCTTCATCAACCCGTCGATCCTCGGCGGGGCGGGGATGCCGAAGCCCTCGGTGTTCGTGGCCACCTGCCTGATCGCCGCACTCGGCACCGTGATCATGGCGCTGTACGCCCACTACCCGATCGCACTCGCACCTGGCAGGGCTGAACGCCTACTTCGCGTTCGTGGTCGTGCTGCACATGGGCTTCACCTGGCAGACGGCGCTGGGTGCGGTCTTCATCTCGGGTTGCCTGTTCCTGATCGTCACCCTGTTCGGGCTGCGTGAGCAGATCATCCGCAGCATTCCGCAGTCGATCCGAACCGCGATCACCGTCGGCATCGGGCTGTTCCTGGCGATCATCGCGTTGCGCGGTGCCGGCATCGTCGTGAAGTCCGACGCGACGCTGGAACAGCTCGGTGACCTGCATTCGGCACCGGTGGTGCTGGCTTCGATCGGGTTCGTCCGCATCGTGGTGCTCGACCGACTCAAGGTGCCGGGAGCGATCCTGCTCGGCACCGTGGCTTCGTTCTTCTTCGGCGGCAACAAATTCAACGGCGCGTTCGATCTGCCGCCGTCGATCGCACCGACCTTCCTGCAGCTCGACATCAAGGGCGCGCTGGCCGGTGGCATCCTGAACGTGGTGCTGGTGTTTTTCCTGGTGGAGTTGTTCGACGCCACCGGCACGCTGATGGGCGTGGCCAAGCGCGCCGGCTTGCTGGTGCCCGGCAAGATGAAACGCCTGAACCGCGCGTTGCTGGCCGACAGTGCGGCGATCTTCGCGGGCTCGTTGCTCGGCACCTCCAGCACCACCGCCTATGCCGAAAGCGCGGCCGGCGTGCAGGCCGGCGGGCGCACCGGCTTGACGGCGCTGACCGTTGCGGTGCTGTTCCTGGCGTGCCTGTTCATCGCGCCGTTGGCGGGTTCGGTGCCGGCCTATGCGACCGCACCGGCGCTGTTCTTCGTGGCCTGCCTGATGCTGCGCGAGTTGACCGAGCTGGACTGGAACGAGACTACCGAAGTCATCCCGGCCGCGGTCACGGCGCTGATGATGCCCTTCACCTATTCGATCGCCAACGGCCTGGCTTTCGGCTTCATCACCTACGGCCTGGTCAAGCTCTTCACCGGCAAAGGGCGCGAGGTGCACTGGATGGTCTGGGTCATCGGTGGCGTGTTCCTCGGGAAGTTCATCTACATGGGCGGGGGCTGAAACCCGTCAAGGCCAGAGCGCGACGACCCACACCAGAGCGACCAACACCAGACTCAGCATCACCGCGGCGCTGCCCAGGTCCTTGGCACGGCCGAGCAACGGGTGGTGTTCCGCCGAAACCGCATCGGCCAGCGCTTCGATCGCCGAATTCAACAGCTCGACGATCCACACGAGCACGATGCTTGCCGCCATAGCCAGCCCCTGCCAACGGCCCGGCGCAACCCACGGCAGCAGCAACAGCAGCGCCGCCCCGACCACCAGTTCCTGCCTGAACGCGGCTTCGTGGCGCACCGCGGCGCGCAGCCCGGCCCACGAGTAGCCCGCGGCTCGCCATACGCGCTGCAAGCCACCGCGGCTGTTGTAGACCGGCGCAGCGGGTTCGGCCGTAGAAGGTGGTTCGGTCATCGGCCGATGATGGCTCAACCCAGCAACAGGCCGAGCTCGAACTGCCCTTCGCTGCGCCCGACGACTCGGCCCCTCGGGCCGCCTATAGTCGCTCGGGGCCTCACTGAACAACGGGGCGTGCTCGATCCTTGGCAGTCGCAGCACCGCAATCTTGCGCCACGCCATTCAGGCCCTCGGCGCAGCGCATCCAATCGCAGCCATGCCAACCCATTCGCGCTTGACCGTGCCGGCCACCGTGGAACAACTGCTGGCGCTGGCCAGCCTGTTCTGGGCGCTGACGGCCAACCGCCTGTTCCTGGTAGGCGCGTTGCAGAACCGCAGCGCCAGCGAAACCGCCACCTGGGTTTTCGCGCTGGCGCTGCTGGCGATCCTGGCGACGCTGCACTACGCCCTGTTTGCGCTCTTCGCCACGCGCTGGACGATCAAGCCGCTCTTGGCGGTGCTGATCGTGGCCACCGCCTTCGCGACCTACTTCATGCAGGCCTACGGCGTGTATTTAGACCCTTCGATGCTGCGCAACATGATGCACACCGACATGGCCGAAACTCGTGAGCTACTGAGTTGGTCGCTGCTGCCGCACCTGCTGTTGTATGCGGCGCTGCCGCTGGGGCTGCTGTGGCGGGTGCGCATCGTGCCGCGGCCTTGGCTGCGCGGCACGCTGATCCGGGTGGGCACGACGGTGCTGGCGCTGGTGCTGGGCGTGGGCACGCTGCTGGCGATCTTTCAGCCCTTCTCTTCGCTGATGCGCAACCACCGCGACCTGCGCTACCTGATCACCCCGGCCAACTACGTGTGGTCGGCCGGCGTGGTGGTGGCCGAGCAAACCCGCGGCGCCGCGAAACCGCGCCAGGCGATCGGGTTCGATGCGAAGCCGGGTCCGCTCATGGCCGCGCGCAGCAAGCCGCTGGTAGTGATTCTGGTGGTGGGCGAGACCGCGCGCGCCGCCAACTGGGGCCTGAACGGCTACGCGCGCCAAACCACGCCCGAACTGGCCAAGCTGCCGGTCATCAACTTCCCGAATGTCAGCAGTTGCGGCACCAACACCGAAGCCTCGCTGCCCTGCATGTTCGCGCCGGTGGGCCGGCGCCACTACGACGAAGCGCGGATTCGGGGCAGCGAGTCGCTGCTGCACGTCCTGGCGCGCGCCGGCGTGGCGGTGCACTGGCGCGACAACCAGTCGGGCTGCAAAGGGGTGTGTGAAGGGCTGCCGCAAGACGAAGTGATCTCGCTGCACCCGCCCGGTTTGTGCACTGACGGCCACTGCCTGGACGAAGGCCTGCTGCAGGGCCTGGTCCATCGGCTGGCCACGGCCCACGGCACCCAATTGCTGGTGCTGCACATGCTGGGCAACCACGGGCCGGCTTATTTCCGCCGCTACCCACCGGCCTTCGCGCGCTTTCAGCCGGCCTGCCAGACCGACGATCTACGGCTGTGCGGCCAGGCCGAGATCGTCAACGCCTACGACAACGCCCTGCTCTACACCGACCACGTGCTCGCCAGCGTGATCGCCAAGCTGGCGGCGGCCAGCGGCAGTGTCGATTCGGCACTGATCTACGTGTCAGACCATGGCGAATCACTGGGCGAGAGCAACCTGTTTCTGCACGGCATGCCCTATGCCATTGCGCCCAATGTGCAAACCCACGTGCCGATGATCATGTGGCTGTCGGCCGGGCTGCCGCAGGATATCGGTCTTAACGCGGCCTGCCTGCAACGCCGTGCCGAAGGCAAGGCCAGCCACGACAACCTGTTCCACACGCTGATGGGACTGCTGGACGTGAAGAGCGCGCTCTACGAAGCGACGCTGGACCTGACCGCCGGCTGCCGCACGGTGCCCGCGCCGTGATGCCTGGCTAAAGCCAGAGGCGGCGCGACTACCCGAGCCATACGCTGTGGACAGCAGGGCTGACCTGGACGATCTGTGTGGTGCCTGTGCGCCGTCTGCCGGCGCCTCGGTGAAACAATGGCCTGGATAGCCCACACCCCCAACCACCGGAGCAGCGCCATGTCACACGACCCCAACGCCCGCTGGAAGCACGACGGCGTGGCCGTCATCAGCGGCAACCAGCTCGACCCCAATACCGCCCAGACCCCCGGCATGGACCGCAAGGCGGCCATCACCCTGGCGCGGGTCGGCGCGCAGAAGTTGTGGGCCGGCACCGTGCACATCCACCCCGACGCCAAAACCGGCGCCCACCATCACGGCGCGCTGGAAAGCGTGATCTATGTCGTCAAGGGCCGGGCCCGGATGCGCTGGGGCGAACATCTGGAATTCACCGCCGAAGCGGGGCCGGGTGACTTCATCTACGTGCCGCCGTATGTGCCGCACCAAGAGATCAACGCCAGCCCGACCGAGGTGCTGGAATGTGTGTTGGTGCGCAGCGACGGCGAAGCCGTGGCCGTCAATCTCGACATCGAACCGGTGGAGCAGCCGTTGGATGTGCCTTGGGTCGACCCGACACATCCGGCGCCCCACAAAGACTTTTGAGCGTCGACATGGTCGGCAGGTCCCACCCGGTTCAACGCTCAAACGGACTGGAGCCACAAGCCCGCCAACGCCGCCAGCAGCGCCATCGGCATCGCCAGCAGGCCGGTCTTGAAGAAGGTCCAGGCGCTGACATCAACACCCTCTCGGCGAATCGCGACCAGCCACAGGATCGTCGCCAGCGACCCGGTGACCGACAGGTTCGGCCCGAGGTCGATACCGATCGCCACGGCGCTGCGCATCAACTCGTCGTGGCCCGGCCCCGCCACCATCATGCCGGCGATCAAGCCCGCCGGCAGGTTGTTCATCAGGTTGGTGACGACCGCGCTGGCGGCGCCGGCCAGTACCGCGGCGGCACTTGGCACCCTATGCATCAATGCCTGGAGCCCCACCGTCAGCGCATCGAGCAGCCCGGCATGCTGCAGTCCTGCGACGATCACGAACAGGCCTGCGACCAGTGGCACCACCGACCAACTCATCTGCCGCAGCACGGTCCAGCGCGCGGGGCGCTCGAAGTGCGAGGCTGCGATCCAGACCGCTGCCGCAGCCGACAGGGTCGGCACGCCGAGCGCCATACCGCGCGCCGAGACGCCCAGCAGCAGGACCGTGGTCATCGCGAGTCCGAAAGCTGCACACCGACCCCCGGACGACAGCCGCTTTTGCGGCGGCGGGCTTGCCATCGCACCCGACAGCGCAGCGCGCGACCGCCAGCGCAAGACCGCATAGGTCGCGGCGATCGACAGCAGCGAAGCGAGCGCGAAGCGCCCGAGCCACGCACCGAGCGCTGGCAAATGGTTGCCGAACACCACCAGATTGGCCGGGTTCGACACCGGCAGTACGAAGCTCGCGGCATTGGCCACCAACGCACAGGCCAGCAGATACGGCAGTGGCTCGACCCGCGCCTGGCGCGTCACCGCCAACACGGCCGGCGTCAGCACCACGGCAGTGGCGTCGTTCGACAGGAAGACCGTGACCATTGCACCCATGCCGTAGACCAGCGCGAACAGGCGCCGGGGCGAGCCTTGCGCCAGCCGTACGCAGGCGCCGGCCGCTACCTCGAACAGGCCGACTTGCTGCGCGGTTGCAGCCAACAGCATCATGCCGATCAGGAAGCAATAGACATCGCCACCGCGCGCCACGGCGTCGGCGGCCAGGCGCAGTGGCAGCGAGCCAGTCAGCACCAGGGCCGCCGCACCGGCGCTGGCCCACAGCTCCTCTTTCGACCCCCACGGCCGCAGCACCACCCCCAGCAAAGCAGGTACGCAAATAAGGTAGGCGGGATGGACCATGGTCGGGTTCGGCCGGCTCAGGGCGCGGCGGTGCAGTGTCGGCGAAACGGTGCCCTCACAAAGGCGGGGAAGCGGTGATGCGCATCCTGCTGTCGTGTCTGCTCCTTTGCCTGGCGGTGCCGTGGCTGCAGCCGGCGCAGGCGCGACCGGCGCCACCGCTGCCCGGCTTTGCCGAACTGGAAGCCACCGGCGCCCATGTCGGCAAGATCATCGTGGTGCCACTGCCGATCTTTGACACGGCCGACCCGAAAGAAGACCTGCTGCTGTTCCGCTGGGCCAATGCGCTGCACATCCAGACGCTGCCTTCGGTGATCGAACGCTCGCTGCTGTTCAAGAGCGGCGACCTGGTTTCGGCGCGCCTGATCGAAGAAAACGAACGCCTGCTGCGCACCGACCGCTATCTCTACGACGTGCATTTCCGCCCGGTGGCGGTGCACGACGGTGTGGTCGACATCGAAGTCACCACGCGCGACACCTGGACGCTGAACATCGGCGTCAGCGCCAGCCGCACCGGCGGCGCCAATTCCAGCGGCTTCAGCCTGCAGGAATACAACCTGTTCGGCACCGGCGCATCACTCAGCTTCGGGCGTTCCAACACCGTCGACCGCAGCAGCAACGAGCTGACCTTCGCCAACGACCGCCTGTTCGACACCTGGACCGGGCTGAACCTGAGCCATGCCGAGAACAGCGACGGCAAGCGCGACACGGTGGCCGTGGTGCGGCCGTTCTACGCGCTCGAAGCACGCTGGAGCGCCGGGCTGAAGGCCTCGAAGGACGACCGCATCGACGCCATCTACAACGGCGGCGACATCGCCAGCCAGTACCGCCACCGCGCCGACCAGGCCGAGGTCTTCGGCGGCTGGTCGCCCGGCCTGGTGAACGGCTGGGTTCAACGCTACAGCGTGGGTCTCGGCTGGCAAGACGATGCGTACGAACGCGAGCCGGGCCGCGTCGACCCGCTGCCGTTTCCGCAGGACGAAAAGCTGGTGGCGCCATTCGTGCGCTATGCGTTGATCGAAGATCACTTCAACCGCACGTTGAACCGCAACCTGGTCGGGCGCCCCGAGTTCTTCGCGCTGGGCCTGTCGGCCAGTGTTCAGTTGGGCTATGCATCGACGGGGCTCGGATCGAGCCGCAACGCGCTGCTGTATTCAGCCACGCTCAGCCGCGGCTTCGAACCGTTGCCACGCCACACGCTGATCACGTCGAGCGTGCTCACGGGGCAGTTCAGCGACGGCCGGGTGCGGCGCCAGCGGCTTGGCCTGCAAGCCCAGTACTACTTGCCGCAGAGTCCGCGCTGGTTGTTCTATGCGTCGGCGGCGGGCGACATCCTGACCAACCCGGCGGTGGTGGACGAACTGCTGCTGGGCGGTGACAACGGCCTGCGCGGCTATCCGCTGCGCTACCAGAGCGGCACCCGGCGCGCGCTCTTCACGGTGGAAGAGCGTGTCTACACCGACCTGTACATCTGGCGCCTGTTTCGCATCGGCGGCGCCGGCTTCATAGACAGCGGGCGCGCCTGGGGTGGAGACAACATCAACCGCGACAACCCCGGCTGGCTCGGCAACATCGGCTTCGGGTTGCGAATCGTCAGCGCACGGGCCGCCTTCAGCAACGTGCTGCACGTAGACCTTGCGTTTCCGCTGAATGCCGGCAACGACATCCACAAGGTGCAGTTGTTGATCAAGACGCGGGCGAGCTTCTGAACCCGCGGCGCGCGAGCCAGCGGCTCAGTGATAGTTCTTTTCGCTCTGATGCCTCACCGCGAGCACCCCGAAACTCGATGGGCTCGCGAGACAGCCTGGGGCAAGACCCGTCATCCCCGGTGTCGGCGCCGCACGCCGACTGCCGCCAGACCGGGCAGCACGAGCAGGAGGGTGCCTGGCTCGGGCACCGGCAGCGCATCGCCGATGTTGCCGAACAGTCCGGAGACTGACTGCGTCACCGCGCCGGCCGGGCCGTTGTAGCCCACTGTCACGGTGTGCGAGAGATCGAAATTGAACGACCCAGGCACGTACTGCGATCCAGAACTGCCCAGAATCACCTGCCAATCGAAGTCGCCACCCGGGTTGATGTCCTGCAGGATGTCCACGCCGTTGCTGAGATCGAGGAACGCGGCCTCGGGAATAATCGGCACGCAAACGCCCTGGAAGCACGAAACCAGGTTCTGGTCCGCGTTCCCCAGCAGGTAGGTATAGCTGCGCAGGATGTTCGGGCCCGAGATGCCGTTCTGTTCGGTGGTCAGGGTACCGGGCTGGAACAGCGACAGGATCAGGAACGCCCCGCCGTTGCCTACCTGCAGCGCCTGCGTCGACGTCAGCTCGCCGTCGACATGCATCGAGAAGCGCGCGCCCTGCCCCGGCACCCAAGTAAACGGCGAGCCATTGGGTGTGGTGGTGCGAAAGCCGTCGCCGAAGCGGGCGTTGGTCTGCACGTACAGCAAGTTGTCTGGCGGCGAAATGAAATTGGCCGTCGCCTGGACCTTCAACTGGCCACTGGCCAGGTCCGCTGACGCCAGGGCGCCCACGCTGCCCCAATTGCCGCTGCCGCTGTACTGCGTCGCGGCCGTCGGCAATGCGCCGTTGGTCTGCAACTGGCGTGCGCTTTGTGTGTCGAAGAACTCGGGCTGCTGAACGTCGGGTGAATGCCAGGCCAGGAAGGCGTCGTTGTACGGTGTGATCGGTTCAGCGATCGCAGGCAGCGCACAGCACAAGGCCGCAGCGGCTGCAGCGATTCTCAGGGTCGGGCAGTTCGGCATCTTCTTGCTCCAGGCGGTTCGTGACAGAAGGTGCCCGGATGCCGGCAGGCGTCGGGTGCACATCGACTTTCACGCGCACGCGGCGCGCGACCGGACATCGCCGCCGCGGGCTCCCCCTGGATTGGGGGGCCGGCAAGCGCCGCAGCGGCCGGCTACGAACCGTTAGATTGCGTCGATGGGCGAGTTGACCGTTCTCTTCGCCGCCGCCGAGGCTGGCGACGCACAAGCGCTGGACCGCGTCTTCACGCTGCTGTACCCGGAACTCGAGTCGATGGCGCGTGCACGGTTGCGCCGAGGCCAGCGCGTGACGATGGCCGACACCGGCGCGCTGGTGCACGAAAGCTGGCTTCGGCTGCAGGGCAACGGTAGCTTGCGCTTCGAGGACCGCGGCCATTTCCTGGCCCATGCCGCCCGCGTGATGCGATCGGTCATTACCGACCTCGCGCGCCGCAGCCAGGCGCAGCGGCGCGGCGGCGATTTGGCTTTCGTGACGCTGGACACCGCGGCCGGCGACGCGGCCGCCACCGCCGACCCCGACGTACTGGACGTAGCGCAGGCGCTGGACGAACTGGCTGTGCTCGACGCGCGGCTGGCGCAGGTCGTCGAGATGCGCTGGTTCGCCGGCCTCGCCGAAGCCGAGATCGCCGTCGCGCTGGGCCTGACCGAGCGAACGGTGCGGCGCGACTGGGCCAAGGCACGCGCCTTCCTGGTCGTCGCACTGCGGCGTTGAAATGCAGGCACGGACCGAATTCGCTGCGATGTCCTGTGCCCTGAATGTCCTGCGTGAAGCAGGTGGACGATGGACAAACCGCTGAACGCCGCAACCTGGTCGCGCCTGTCGGCGCTGTTCGACCTGGCCATCGAGCAGGCGGCACCGGAGCGTGCGCGCTGGCTGCTGCAGATCGAACGTGATGAGCCCGCGCTGGCACCGCAGCTGCGCGACCTGCTGGCCGCCGACGCCGAGCGCCGCACCGACGACTGGCTTGAACGCGGGCCTTCGCTGCACCGAACGGCGGTGCAGGACGACGAAGAC
>JALYUN010000206.1 GCA_030853725.1 Pseudomonadota bacterium
CCCCCCCCCCCCTTTGCCCTTACGGCGCGTTCCGACTGGATTTCATCTGTGGCGCAATGCCTCGGGTCACTAAACTCGCTGCGTTGCTCCCTGTTTCGAAGCCCAATGGCTGAAGCCACATCTCCTGAAGTCAACCCCACCGCGATCACGGTTCACCAGCACTCCCGCGTGCTCGAAGTCGCTTTCGACGACGGCGCGAGTTTTCGCATTCCTTTCGAGTTGATGCGCGTGTATTCGCCTTCTGCTGAGGTCCAGGGTCACGGCCCCGGTCAAGAGGTGCTGCAAACCGGCAAACGCGCGGTCGGTATCGACGACCTGAAGCCGGTGGGGCGCTATGCCGTGCAGCCGCGATTCAGCGACGGGCACGAAAGCGGTATCTTTTCCTGGCGCTACCTGCACCACCTGGGCACCGACGCCGCGGTACTCTGGAGCCGCTACGAAGACCGCCTGGCCGCCGCCGGTGCCAGCCGCGACACACCGATGCCGACCGCCCGTGGCGGTTCGTGCGGCGGCCACTGACCGACCCCTTCCCATGGCACAAACCCATTTCGGCTACCAGAGCGTCGACGACCAGGCCAAAGCCGCCCGCGTGCGCGGCGTGTTCGACTCGGTGGCGCCGCGCTACGACTTGATGAACGACCTGCTGTCGCTCGGTTTGCACCGGGCCTGGAAGGCGTACACCGTGGCCGTAGCGGATGTGCGGCCCGGCATGAAGGTGCTGGACATCGCCGGCGGCACCGGCGACCTGGCGCGCGCCTTTGCCGGCAAAGTGGGCACTGGTGGCAGCGTCGTGCTGACCGACATCAACGAGGCCATGCTGGTGGCAGGCCGTGACCGCCTGCTGGACGCCGGCGTACTGCTGCCCACCGCTGCCTGCGCCGCTGAACATCTACCCTTCGCCGACGGCGCCTTCGACCTGGCGAGTGTCGCCTTCGGCCTGCGCAACATGACCCACAAGGAGGCAGCGCTGGCCGAGATGGCCCGCGTGCTCCGGCCCGGCGGCCGCTTGCTGGTGCTGGAATTTTCGAAGCCGGCCGACGTGCTGGCGAAGCCCTACGACTGGTACTCGTTCACGTTGATGCCGCTGCTTGGCAAGTGGGTGGCGGGCGACGCCGACAGTTACCGTTACCTGGCCGAGAGTATCCGCATGCATCCGGACCAGGCGGCGCTGAAGGCGATGATGAAGACCGCTGGATTCGGCCATGTCGACGTGCACAACCTGGCCGGCGGCATCGTTGCCCTGCACGTAGGCATCAAGTGCTGACGGCGTTGCGCGAAGCGGCCTGGGAACGTCGAATCGCGTGACTTTCTGCCGCCCGCACACCGCGCGTGCGGGGTCGGCAACGCCCCGTCCTCAGGGGGGGCTGCAGGTACACTCGCCAGCTTCCTGCAGGGGCATGACCGGCCTGACTTAGCGCGACTCGAATGCGCGGCTGAAGGCCTGCGACCCCGAACTCCATCGTCAAGGATCTGTCATGAATTTGCTCTTGCCCCACGCCCGCACCCGAGCGAGCCGCCGCTGGCAGCCGTTGCTGGCCACTATGGTGGTCGTTGTTACGGTGGCTATGGTCGGCTGCGGTGAGAAGAAGGACCGCACCAGCCAGACCGCAGCCAAGGTCAACAAGGACGAGATCACCGTCCACCAGATCAACTTCGTGATGCAGCAGCAGCGTGGGCTGCGACCCGACCAGGCCGACGCAGCCAGCCACCAGATTCTGGAGCGCTTGATCGACCAGCAACTCGCCCTGCAAAAGGCCGACGACCTGAAGCTCGACCGTGAGCCCCGCGTGGTGCAGCAGCTGGAAGCAGCAAGCCGTGAAGTGCTGGCCCGCGCCTATGTGGAAAAGATCGGCGAAGGCGCCCCGCGGCCCACGCCCGAAGAAGTGCATGCCTACTACGAAGAGAAGCCCGCGCTCTTCAAAGACCGCCGGATCTACAGCATCCAGGAAGTCAGCATCGAAGCCAAGCCGGAGCAAGTGCCGCAACTGCGCGAGAAGCTGGCGGCCAGCAAGGGCATCAACGATTTCGTCGAGTACCTGAAAGGAAATGACTTCAAGTTCGCCGGCAACCAGGCGGTGCGCGCGGCGGAGCAATTGCCTCTGAACAGCCTGGACGCCTTTGCCCGCATGAAAGACGGGCAAGCGATGGTGGTGCCGAATGCGAACGGGCTGCAGGTGGTGTTTTTGGCCGGCTCGCGGAGCCAGCCGGTGGCCGAAGAACAGGCCCGCCCCGCGATCGAAGCCTTCTTGCTCAATGAACGTCGCCGCAAGCTGGTGGAAGAAGATCTGAAGCATCTGCGCAGTGCGGCCAAGATCGAATATGTCGGCAAGTTTGCCGAGAGTGCGGCATCGGCCTCTGCGACAGCGCCGGCAATGGTGCCTGCAGCAACGCCTGCCGCGCCGGCCGCCAGTGGCGGTCTCAGCAGCAGCGACATCAGCAAAGGCATGGGGCTGAAGTGATGATGAATCCGGTACGTTTTCTGGCCGCCGCGGGGTTCGCGGCGCTGTTGGGCCTGACCAGTGCGGCCCACGCGCAAGCGCAGCCGGCCGGCGCGTCAGTCAACACGGCCGAGTACCGTCTGGGCGCGGGCGACGGCCTGCGCATCCTCGTGTTCCAGAACCCCGACCTGACGCTGGAAACCCGCATCACCGACCGTGGCATGGTGTCGTACCCCTTGCTCGGCAACGTGCGCCTCGGCGGGCTGTCGATCGGATCGGCTGAAAAGCTGATTGCCGACGGCTTGCGCAGTGGCGGCTTCGTCAAGCAACCGCAGGTCACGATTTCGTTGCTGCAGGTGCGCAGCAGCCAAGCCAGTGTGTTGGGCCAGGTCAACCGCCCGGGGCGCTACCCGATCGAGGTGGCCGACATGCGGCTGTCCGACATGCTGGCCACCGCCGGTGGTACCGCACCGGGCGGCAGCGACATCGTCGTGCTCAGCGGCACCCGCAACGGCCAGCCTTACCGCACCGAGGTCGATCTGCCGCTGCTGTTCAGCGCCAATGGTCGCCAGAAGGATGTCGTCATCGAAGACGGCGACACGATCTGGATCGACCGTCAGCCCATCGTCTACATCTACGGCGAAGTCCAGCGCCCGGGCCCGATCCGGCTCGAACGCGACTTGACGCTGATGCAGGCGCTGGCTACCGGCGGTGGCCTGACCGGGCGCGGCACCGAAAAAGGCATTCGCGTCCATCGCAAGATGCAAGACGGCAGCACCAAGGTCTATGAGATGCCACTGACTGCCAAGCTACAGGAAGGCGACGTGGTGTTCGTCAAGGAAAGCTTGTTCTGACAGCCTTGCGCTGAGCTTGCACCGGCGGCCGGCGTTGGCATCAGCGGCGCCGCCCGATCACCCATCCATCTGGTCCGACTTTCATTCCGCGCGGAGTTTCCTGCCATGACCTTTGGTCAGTTCCTGTCGATTCTGCGTGCCCGCTGGTGGGTGGCGCTGCTGGTGTTTCTGACGGTAGTGCTGGGCACACTGGCAGTCAGCCTTTTGCTGCCCAAGCAATACAAGGCGGTGGCCAGCGTGGTCGTGGACTTCAAGCCCGACCCGGTTTCGGCCGTGCTGTACGGCGGTGCGCCTTCGCCTGGTTTCATGGCGACGCAAGTCGACATCATCCAAAGCGACCGGGTGGCCCAGCGCGTGGTGCGCAACCTGAAGCTGGCTGAAAGCCCGCAGATCCGCCAGCAGTGGCAGGACGACACCAAAGGGCAGGGCTCCATCGAAACCTGGCTGGGCGGCTTGTTCCAGCGCAACATGGACGTGGTGCCTTCGCGTGAGAGCAACGTGATCCAGGTCAGCTACAAGGCCCCGGACCCGCGCTTTTCTGCGGCGCTGGCGAATGCGTTCGTGCAGGCTTACATCGACACCGTGCTGGAACTGCGAGTCGACCCGGCGCGCCAGTACTCCAGCTTCTTCGAGAACCGCGCCAAAGACGCCCGCGCTGCGCTGGAAGCAGTGCAAATCAAGCTCAGCAGCTTCCAGAAGGCCAACGGCATCATCGCCACCGACGAACGTTTCGACGTTGAAAACGCGCGGCTCGCCGAACTGTCATCGCAAGCCACGGTGTTGCAGGCCCTGGACGCAGAGTCGTCCAGCCGTCGCTCGCAGTCGCGCGGCGCCGAAGGCCAGAACATGCAAGAGGTGCTGAACAACCCCTTGGTGTCGGGGCTGAAGAGCGACATCAGCCGCCTGGACGCCAAGCTGCAGGAACTTGCCACGCGCTACGGCCCGAACCACCCGCAGGTGCTGGAAGCCAAGGCCAACCTCAAAGAGTTGCAGCAGCGGCGCGACTCCGAAATCAGGAAGATCACCAGCAGCATCGGCCTGCAGTCCAACGTCAACAACCAGCGTCTGGCCGGAACCCGCGCGGCGCTGGAAGCACAGCGCGCCAGGGTGCTCAAACTCAAAGCCGTCCGTGACGAAGGCCAGGTGCTCGCACGTGACGTGGAAAACGCGCAGAAAGCCTATGACGCGGTTCAGCAGCGCGTCACGCAGACCACGCTGGAAAGCCAGACCACGCAGAGCAACGTCAACCAGTTGACCCAAGCCGTGCCGCCGCTGACACCATCTTCGCCGCGGGTGGTATTGAACACCGCCATCGGCGCCGCTGCCGGGTTCCTGCTGGCGATCGGTGTGGCGCTGTTCCTGGAAGTGCGCGACCGCCGTGTCCGCAATGCCGACGACGTCGTGGCGACGCTGGAATTGCCGGTGCTGGTGTCCCTGCCCAAACCCGGCAGCAAGCTCACGCTTGGCAACCGCGACTCCCAGATGCAGCGCCGCCTGATGGCACCGCTGCCCCCAACCGGTAAGGCAGCGTAATGGCCAAGTTTCGCGATTCCGTATTCGACGAAGGCGTCATCGAAGCCGCTGCCCGCCAACAATCGCTGCCCCCGGCCATGCCGACCGATTCCGAACTGGGCGCAGCGGCTGACGGCACCAGCGGTGCGGTGCACGACCGCAGCATCGGCTACATCATTGCCGAGCTGCGCAACCTGACCGCCGAGCAGGTCGTACGAATCCTGCAGTACCAGACCGACAAGGGCGTGCGCTTCGGCGAAGCCGCTGTGGCGTTGGGCATGGCCAGCAAGGACGACGTGCTGTACGCGTTGTCGCAGCAATTCCACTACCCTTATGCGCCCGAAGAGCAGCGCAAGCTGAGCCCGGACCTGGTAGCGCTGAACGAGCCGTTTTCGGTGCGTGCCGAAAGCTTCCGTGCGCTGCGCAGCCAGCTCATGATGCGGGTCTTCGTCGAAGGCGAAGTGCACCGCGCACTGGCCATCATCAGCCCCGACGCCGGTGATGGCAAAACTTATACCGCCACCAACGTGGCGGTGACCTTGGCGCAACTGGGTGGGCGCACCTTGCTGGTGGACGCCGACATGCGCGGCCCGCGCGTGCACGACGTGTTTCAGCTTCGCAACCAGGCCGGGCTGTCGGGCATCTTGTCGGGCCGCGCCGACCGCCAGGTGATCCAGCAGGTAGCGGGCATTCCGAGCCTGTTTGTGCTCCCGGTGGGCACCACGCCACCGAATCCGCTGGAACTTGTGGAGCGGCCGGCATTCGGACTGTTGATGCGTGAGCTGGCCAGCAAGTTCGATCATGTCGTTGTCGACACCCCGGCGGCGGTGTATGGCGCCGATGCCGCAGTGATCGCCGCCAAGTGCGGTGCGGCGGTGGTAGTGGCGCGCAAGGACACGTCGCGCGCGGCTGCCCTGCGCGAGTTGGTGGCTTCGTTGCAAGGCGCACCGGTCAACTTCGCCGGCGTGGTGTTCAACGAATACTGAATCCCGGTTCAGCGATCCGCTCGCCCATGTCCACCGTCTTGTCGCAACCGATAGCGAGCGCGCCGGCGCTGAACGCGCGCATTCTGTTCGGCGTGCTGGTGGCGGGTTTCCTGCTGTTGCTGCTGCCCACTGTCGTCACGCTGTGGCACCAGGTCTGGCAGACCGACGAGCAGGGCCACGGGCCGATCATCGGTGCCGTCAGCCTGTGGTTGATGTGGCAGCGGCGGGCGTCGGTCATCAACGCGCCCTACAAGCCGGCCACGGTGCTGGGCGCGACCATGTTCGTGCTGGCGATGGCCAGCTACGCGCTCGGCCGGTCACAGCAGATCATCCAGGGCGAAGTCGTCGGGCTCATTTTTGCCGTGGTGGCCATGCTGCTGCTGCTGCGCGGCGTTCAAGGGCTGCGAGCGGTTGCGTTCCCGCTGTTCTTCCTGATCTTCCTGGTGCCATTGCCCGGCGTACTGGTGCAGGCGATGACGATTCCGTTGAAGACCGCGGTTTCGTACGTAGCCGAATGGCTGATGTACCACGCCGGCTATCCCATCGGCCGCACGGGCGTGATCCTGTCGATCGGTCCTTACCAGCTGCTGGTGGCCGACGCCTGCGCCGGGCTGAATTCGCTGTTCACGCTGGAAGCGTTGGGTTTGCTGTACCTGAACCTGTTGGGCTACACCAGCAAGACGCGCAACCTGATCCTGGCGATTCTGGTGGTGCCGATCTCGTTCATTGCCAACGTCATTCGGGTCATCATCCTGATCCTCGTCACCTACCACTTCGGTGATGAAGCCGGGCAGGGGTTTGTCCATACTTTTGCAGGGATGGTGCTGTTCGGCGTCGGGCTTGCGATGATGCTGATAGTGGACTCGGTCGTGGGTCGCATCCTGGGCCATGAACATGGAGCAAGAACGAAATGAATGCTGAACTGTCGGCCTCGGCCGGGCCGGTTCAGCCTGGCCCGTTCCTGCCGCTGCGGCGGGTGCTGGTACTGGTGGCACTGATGGTGCTGGCCGCGGTAGTCGGCGAGTTCATGCGGCCGACCTACCGCATGTCGGAACACAAGCCGCCGATCAAGCTGGCCACGCAGATTCCCGAAGCCTTCGGTGACTGGAAGATCGACCGCAGCATCGTGCCGGTGTTGCCTGATCCCGGGTTGCAGGCGGCATTGGACGTGCTGTATTCGCAGACGCTCGCGCGAACCTACGTCAACAGTTACGGGCAGCGAATGATGCTGTCGATCGCCTATGGCAGCGACCAGAGCAATGAGGCCACGGCGGTGCACCGGCCCGAGTTCTGTTATTCGGCCCAGGGTTTTCGCGTGCAGAACCTGGGCAAAGAGTTCTGGCAGATCGGGTTGTCTAAAGTTCCGGTCGCGCATCTGGTCGCCAGCTTGGGGCAGCGCGTCGAGCCCATTACCTATTGGGTGACACTCGCCGAGAAGGCTACCTTGCCAGGTTTTGGC
>JALYUN010000225.1 GCA_030853725.1 Pseudomonadota bacterium
CGTCCCAGTCGAGTGAATGCGTCCCCGCGACGGGGCGCCAGTGGAACTTCACGAAGGTAGATTTCCCCTGCGCGTTCACGAGCCGGAACGTGTGCACGCCGAAGCCCTGCATCATGCGCAAGCTGCGCGGGATGGCGCGGTCGGACATCACCCACATCAGGGTGTGCGTGGTTTCCGGGCTCAGCGAAACGAAGTCCCAGAAGGTGTCGTGCGCCGACTGCGCTTGCGGAATCTGGTTGTTGGGTTCGGGCTTGACCGCGTGAATCAGATCGGGGAACTTGATCGCGTCCTGAATGAAAAACACCGGGATGTTGTTGCCCACCAGATCCCAGATGCCTTCGTCGGTGTAGAACTTGACGGCGAAGCCGCGAACGTCGCGGGCAGTGTCCATCGACCCACGCTCACCCGCCACAGTCGAAAAGCGGGCGAACAACGGTGTGCGTTTACCGACTTTTGTAAACGGTGCTGCAACGCTGATGTCGGCCAGTGCCTCGGTGCACTCGAAGTAGCCGTGGGCAGCCGCACCGCGGGCATGCACCACCCTTTCGGGAATGCGTTCGTGGTCGAACGAGGTGATCTTCTCGCGCAGCAGGTGGTCTTCCAGCAGCGTCGGCCCGCGCAAGCCGGCCTTCAGTGAATTCTGGTTGTCGGCTACGGCCACGCCCTGGTTGGTGGTCAACGCCTGTCTGCCGTTGTCGACCCGCACCGCGTCCAGACTGCCCGTGCTGCGGTTGACGCCCTGCGGCGGCTCGCCACGGCCGGTCTTGTCGGACTCGATGGTCTCGCTCAGGGTGCTGGCGCCGACTTCCGGCGTTGGCGCCTTCACCGTAGCACCACGGGGTGGGTCGACCGCGTACGCGCGGCCGGCATCGGCGATCTTGTGGCTGGCGGTGGGCATGGCGTCGGCCATTTTCTGCGTGGCGGCAGCCTGCGCGGCTTGTGGCGCGGTCGCCGCGTCCAGGCTGCCCGTGCTGCGGTTGACGCCTTGCGGCGGCTCGCCACTGCCGGTCTTGTCGGACTCGGTGGTCTCGCTCAGGGTGCTGGCACCGACGGCCGGCGCTGGCACCTTCACCGTGGCGCCGCGGGGTGGGTCGACCGCGTACGCGCGGCCGGCATCGGCGGTTTTGTGGCTGGCGGTGGGCATGGCCTCGGCCATTTTCTGCGTGGCGGCAGCCTGTGCGGCTTGTGGCGCGGTCGCCGCGTCCAGGCTGTGCGCCTTCGAATCGGCTTTCTTGCTCGGCATGTCAATCCTCTCTTGTAGTGATCCGCCGAAACGGCGGCTTCGAGCGCAGAGCTGGCAAGTGCGGTGCCGGTGTCCCACTGTTTCAAAGCGCACCGCGGGCACGCCCCTTGCATAAGCCCCCCGGTCGCGGCCGTCGGCCGCCGGATCGGGGAAATCAGTGGACAAGGTTCAAGAAGGCGCTGCCGCAGCGCTGCGGTCGGTGCCGGGGCAGCGAAGCTTCGACTACCTGGTCGTGGGTGCCGGCTTTGCGGGCAGCGTGATGGCAGAGCGGCTGGCCACTACCCTGGACGCGCGCGTTCTGGTGGTGGACAAGCGCGCTCATATCGGTGGCAATGCCTACGACCGTCACGACGACGCCGGGGTCTTGGTCCACCCTTACGGGCCGCACATCTTCCACACCAACTCCAGCGACATCTGGAACTATCTGTCGCGCTTCACCCAGTGGCGCCCTTACCAGCACCGGGTGCTTGCCAGCGTCGACGGCCAATTGCTGCCGCTGCCTATCAACCTGGACACCGTCAACGCGCTGTACGGCCTGCGCTTGACCAGCGCAGAGATGCCAGCCTGGCTGGAATCGGTGGCCGAGCCAGTGGCACGCATCCGCACCGCGGAAGACTTCGTCGTCAGCAAGGTCGGCCGCGACCTCTACAACAAGTTCTTCCGGGGCTATACGCGCAAGCAGTGGGGGCTGGATCCGTCGGAGCTCGACGCCAGCGTCACGGCCCGGGTGCCCACCCGCACCAACCGCGACGACCGCTACTTCACCGACTCCTACCAGGCCATGCCGCTGCACGGCTACACGCGGCTGTTCGAGTCGATGTTGAAGCACCCGAACATCAAGCTGATGCTGAACACCGACTACCGCGAGATCGCGGGGCTGATCGGCTGGAAGCACATGATCTACAGCGGACCGATCGACGCATTCTTCAATCACGTGCACGGCCGGCTGCCGTACCGCAGCCTCGACTTCGAACATGTGACGCTGGCACAAAAGAAATTCCAGCCAGTGGGCACCGTCAATTACCCGAACGACTACGGCTACACCCGTATCACCGAGTTCAAACACATCACCGGCCAGCGCCATTCGGCCACGTCAGTGGTCTACGAGTATCCGCGTGCCGACGGTGAGCCTTACTACCCGGTGCCGCAGGCCGCCAACAGCGCGTTGTACCGGCGCTATGCCGACGACGCAGAAGGCCTGGCCCATGTCAGCTTCGTCGGCCGTCTTGCCAACTACCAGTACTACAACATGGACCAGGTGGTGGGCCAGGCGCTGGCGCTGGCGGCCAAGCTGCAGACGGCCCATGCCGACCGCCTGGCCGACGCCCGGCAGGCGGCCACCGCGGTGGCGCTGTAGTGGCGCACCAGTCCCGGCCCCGGCGGCCTTTCCGCAGCTTCTGGATGGCCGGCTTCGAAGGCGCCGACCACCGCAATTGCCACGGCCTGCCGCTGGACATGGTGGCCACTACCGGCCATGCCGAGCGCTTCGAAGAAGACTACCGCGCGTTGGCTCAACGCGGCATTCGTGTGGTTCGGGAAAGCATCGGCTGGCGCTTGTGCGAGCCGCAGGGGATGCTGCAAGCTGACAGCCGCTTCGACTTCCAACGTCTGCGCCGCATGGCGCAAGCGGCACGGCGGCAAGGCGTGCAGGTGTTGTGGACCTTGATGCACTACGGCGTGCCGCCCGACGTGAGCCTGATGGACGACCGCTTCTGCGCGCGCTTCGCCGAGTTCGCCGCGGCCGTGGCCGATGCGCTGGCGCCGCTTCTGGACGAAGACGAAGTGCCGGTCTTCACACCCATCAACGAGATCAGCTTCCTGGCCTGGGCCGCTTGCGAAACCAACCTGATCCATCCGCATGTAGGCGACCGCAACGACCCCCGCCACGTGCCGCTGCCCGATGGCTATGTGCTCAAGTGCCGCCTGGTTCGCGCCTGTCTGGCCGGCATGCAGGCGATTCGAGCCCGGTTGCCCAGCGCTCGCTTTTTGCATGTCGACCCGCTGGTGCATGTGGTGGCGCCAGCAGATGCATCTGCCGAGCTTGCGGCCGAAGCGCGGCGCTTTCGGGAATATCAGTGGCAGACTTGGGACCTGATAGCGGGTCGGCTGGAACCCGCGCTGGGCGGCAGCACTGAGGCGCTGGATATGCTGGGTGTGAACCACTATCCGACCGCGCAGTGGGAGTTCCAGACCGGAGCGACCCTGGCCTGGCGCCCAGGCCCAGGCGGTGATGGGCGACGCCTGGCGCTGTCGGCGTTGCTGCAGGAAGCCAGTGAACGCTACCGGCGACCGATCGTGATCGCTGAAACCGGTGCTTGCGACGGCGATCGTGCCGGCTGGCTCGCCTGGGTCGACACCGAGGCCACCGTCGCGCGCGCCGCCGGTGTCGACCTGCGCGGCGTCTGCCTGTACCCGGTGATCGGCAGGCCCGACTGGAACGACGCCAACGAATGGCATCGCTGCGGTTTGTGGGACGCGGTACCGGCAGACCCGGCCGCGGTGCAAGCGCTTCGAACCGCGCCGATTGCAGCACCCGGGCGACATCTGGTCAGTGAACTCGCGCTGACGCTGGCGCAGTGCGTGGCGAGAACGAACCACGCTATTGCCGACACCACATCCACCTCGACTCCAACCGCTGAACTCACGTGAACCTGCCGACCTTGCTTGTCTTTTGCCATCTGCGCTGGAATTTCGTCTACCAGCGTCCCCAGCATCTGTTGACGCGACTGGCCTCGCGCTACCGGGTAATCGTGCTCGAAGAGCCGGTCCACGACAGCGGCCCCGCGCGACTGGTTTCCGAATCCCCGGCGCCAGGCGTCGAGGTGTTGCGCCCGCACACCCCGATCGGCGTACCCGGCTTCGCCGCCGAACAGCTTGCATTGATCGGCCCGTTGTTGCAACGTGCCCTGGCAGAGCGCGGGGTGGCCGAGCCTCTTGTGTGGTTCTACACGCCGATGGCCTTGCCGCTGCTTCAGGGCCTGCAGCCGCGGGCCGTGGTTTATGACTGTATGGACGAGCTGTCGGCCTTCAGGGGTGCGCCCCCAGCGCTCGGGCGGCTCGAGGCCGAGTTGCTGCGGCGTGCCGACCTGGTGCTGACCGGAGGACCCAGTCTTTACGAGGCCAAGCGCGGCCGCGCTGCAAAGGTGCTGTGTGTGCCCAGCAGCGTCGATGCGGCGCACTTCGCACCACCGGGGGCCGACTCGACCACCGGCGCAGACGATGCGTGGGCCACGCAAGCCGAGCACGTGCAGAGCGCAATCGCATCACCGCGGCTTGGCTTCTTCGGTGTGATCGACGAGCGCATGGACCTGGCGCTGGTGGATCAGCTGGCGGTGCACGACGCCGCCTGGCAGGTGGTGATGGCCGGCCCGGTCGTGAAGATCGACCCGGCACAGTTGCCGCAACGGCCGAACCTGCACTGGCTCGGCCAACAACCCTATGCGCTGTTGCCGCGGCTGGTGGCGAGTTGGCAGGTCTGCCTGCTGCCGTTTGCGCTGAACGAGTCGACCGTCTTCATCAGCCCGACCAAGACCCTGGAGTACCTGGCCGCGGGCAAGCCCGTGGTCAGCACGGCGGTGCGCGACGTGGGCGTGTTGTATGGCAACGGCGTGCAGATCGCAGACGACGCAGCCGGCTTCATCGCGGCCTGTTCCGCCGCACTGAACGAATCCACCGAAACGCGCATGGCGCGGCTCGCAACGGGCGCAGCGCTGGTGGCGTCGGGGTCGTGGGCGCAAACGGCCGAGCGCGTGGCGCAAGCGCTGGCCGGCGTCACGAAGGATGAGCGGCGCTCTGAGCCGGTGGTCGAGCCGATTGCTTGAGCTGGACGGGTTAGGAGCGGATGCGCGGTGCCTGATCGCTTGATACCGGGCGCCGACGGCAGGTTGCCGTTGCGGCAGGCCTTGCCTGAGCCGCCGCCGGGCTTGCGCTGCGTGGTAGTCATGCCGGTGCGGGACGAAGCCGAAGGCATCGGCGATGCGTTGGCGGCGTTGGCGGCCCAACGCTGGTCGGTGACTCGGCGCGAGGGATCGATCGCGCCGTTCGAGCTCCTGCTGCTGGCCAACAACTGCCGTGACGACACGGCCGAGCGTGCGCGGGCCATCGCCCGCGGTCACCCGGGTCTAAGGCTGCATGTGCTGGAAGCGGAGCTGCCCCTGCCGCTGGCAAACGTGGGCTATGCGCGTGGCCAGTTGTTCGACGAAGCCCGCCGCCGCTTGCTGGCCTCCGGCCACCGGCGCGGGTTCATCGCCAGCACCGATGGCGACACTTGTGCGGAGCCTGATTGGCTGCACTCCATAACCGAAGCCATCGATCGCGGTGCCGATGCGGTCGGCGGCAGAATACTGATGCGCGACGGCGCGGGGCTGTGTGGAGCGGTGCTGCGCAGGCAGCGCGCCGATGCAGTGCATGCGTTGCTGCAGTCGCGCCTGGCGAGTCTGGTCGACCCCGAAGTCTTCGACCCCTGGCCTCGGCACCACCAGCACTTCGGCGCCAGCCTGGCGGTCACAGCCAGCGCGTACCGCGCCGTAGGCGGCATGCCGAAGGTCGACGTGCTGGAAGACATGGCGCTGGTGCGCGCGTTGCAGCGCGCCGACCTTCGCGTGCGGCATGCGCCTTCGGTGCGGGTGCGCACCTCGAGCCGGCTCGACGGGCGCGCGGCCGTCGGTTTGTCATGGCAGTTGCGCCAATGGGTCGAAGCCGGGTCCGGGGCCGCCGAGCCGTGGGTGCCCTGCGCCGCCCGCGTGCTGGCCTTGCTGCAGGCACGGCGCGACTTGCGTGCGATCTGGCGAGCCCGCGATCTGGCCGCTTGCGCTTTGCAATCGATCGCGGCGACGCTCGGTGTGGCGATGCCGAGCCTGCAAGCACAGCTGGCTGAAGCAAAGCATTTCGGCGCACTCTGGGACGACTTGCAGATGGCGTCGGCGTCTGAGCCGACATCCGCGCCACCCAACGCGACTTGCTGCGACCACCGGCTGGAGCCCCTGTCGCAAGTCGTTGCCGGCATGCGGCTGGCGGTGCGCCGGCTTGCAGCGTATGCAGGGCGTGCAGCCGATCAGGGCGCTTCGTCTTCGGGTGGTTCGGTGCCGGCGGGCTCGAAGACATCCACTCGGTAGCGCGGATGCCATTCGCCGTAGCGGCGGCGCAATTGTCCGGACAGGGCACGGTCGATGAAATGCGCATGGACGAAGTCACCGCGCAGCGGATAGTCGGCAACCGGATCGGTCCAATGCACCAGCACGATCGCACCGCCTGGGTTCAGGCGTTGCACCATCCAGTCGGCCATGCGCGTCAGGTCCGCCACCGACCAGTAATACGCCACCTCCGAGACCATGATCAAGTCGAAGCGGCCTTCGGGCAGTTCCTGCGGCATCTGCAGCCGAAGCCATTCGACGTTGCCGGCGGCAGCACCGTTGCGGCGCGCGATCTGCAGTGCCGTGTCGTTGACATCCACCGCCAACAGGCTGGTGCAGCGCGCGGCCAGCTGGCGCGTGAGCACCCCGATCGAACAGCCGATCTCCAGCCCCCGGGCGTAGTGGGCGTGGGGCAGAGCGGCCAGCGTGCGCGCATATTTGCTGCGTTCGTAGACTCGGCTCTCGAAACCCCAGGGGTCTTCACTGGCCGCATAGACGCCTTCGAAATAGTCCGGCGCCAACGTGCGGCTACTGCGGTTCGATTCGGGCTCGTTCATGGGTTCAGGCTGCAATGGCGCATCACAAGGCCCACGGTGACTGGGTCTCGATCTCTCGTTGACCCAGGCTCGCAAAGTCGCGGTCGCCCTGGCACTGGCGAATGAAGATCGGCAAGTCGACTGCGAAACGCGCGAAGCCCGCATCGCGGCAAAAGGGGGCCGGCCCGACCGCGCGGCTGACTTCGTCCAGGACCTGCCGCGCGCAAGTTTCGGCACTCAGGCGCGCCCGCAACGCGACGGTCGAGGCGTCGCTCCGGGGATGCTCGTCGATCCAGCCTGCGGCTTCGCGCAGCACGGCGGCACACGCGCCCAGCGACTGCGCCACCCGGCCCAGCGCCGCCAGGCGCAACGGCGAATAGCCATTCGGCGCCGCATCGGCAGCGAGCTTGTGCAGCACCCTGGCCACGGCCACGGCACCGCCGTACCAACAGGCAGCGACCCCGGCGCCACCCTGCGAAAAGCCCGGCCGGTTGACATAGTCACTAGGCTCGCCCACACAGTGAGCTTCGGCGCCATTGAAGTCGATGTCCGGGCTGCGGGCGCCGTCCATGCCGCGGGCTTTCCAGGCTGCGTGGCGCATCACTACACCCGGTTGTGCAACGCGCAGACGAACCAGTTGCGGGCCGCGTCCGTCGGGCAGCCACGCGGTCAGCAAGGCCTGGTCGACGTCGCTGGCACCCGAACACCAGCATTTCGATCCCTCGAGGCTAGCCAAGTGATCTTCACCCACGTCGACCGAGCTTCGACCTTCGGGCGACTCTGCGGCCCAGACGGCCCAAATGCCGGCGTTCGCCCAAGCGTCTGCGGCGGGTTGTGACGGCCGCGCCGCGTGCAATTCGGCAAGGATCGCCAGCGCGTCGGTGTGTCCTTCGTACAGCTTGGCGAGCGAGAGGTCGTGCTGGCCGACGCGGGCCAATGCTCGCCAGCGGTCGAGCGTGTGGCCAGCGCCCGGCAGCGGCAGCGCGTCCAGCGCTTGCGACACCAGCAGCCGCATCAACACCGCGGCTTCAGCGTCCGGGTCGGCTTGGAGCAGGGCGACGTCGAGTCTGCGCCAGAGTTGGGAAGGCATGGGGGGCTGCTCCTGACACCGCGCCCGGTTGTGCGACAGGTCCGACGGCGATTCGGCGAACTGGACTGGAGCGATCTCGAGATTCATCATTTTTTTCAGCAGGCGACAGGCCTGCGGGTGTCGCCGAAGTGGAGGCAGCTCGTCGACAATAACGCCATGTCAGAGCGAATCGACCTCATTGCACCCGCCGACTCTACCGACGCGGCCTTCGCGGCTTTCACCCAGGCCTTGA
>JALYUN010000228.1 GCA_030853725.1 Pseudomonadota bacterium
GGGCAATGCCGGCATCCAGTGCGGCTTGACCAGCGCCACCGCCACGACGAACAGCAGGTACAGGCTCACCAGCAGCAGTGCCGGGATCATGGCGCCGGCGTACATGTCGCCAACCGAGCGGCCGAGCTGGTCGGCCAGCACGATCAGCACCAGCGAAGGCGGTATCGCCTGCGCCAGCGTGCCGGAAGCAGTGATGGTGCCGGTGGCGATGGTGCGGTTGTAGCCGTTGCGCAGCATGATCGGCAGCGAAATCAGGCCCATTGAAATCACCGCCGCGGCGACCACGCCGGTGGTAGCAGCCAACAGGGCGCCGACCAGGATCACCGCAATCGCCAAACCGCCGCGCAGCGGACCGAACACCTGACCCACGGTTTCCAGTAGGTCTTCGGCCATGCCGGAGCGTTCGAGGATGATCCCCATCAACGTGAAAAACGGAATCGCCAGCAGCGTGTCGTTCTTCATGATGCCGAACACCCGCAGCGGCAGCGCACCGAACAGGTTGGTCGGAAACAAGCCGGCTTCCATGCCGACGAAGCCGAACAACAGGCCGGTGGCTGCGAGCCCGAATGCCACCGGAATTCCGGTCAGCAGAAAGAAGAACAGGCCGCAAAACATCAGCGGCACGAAATTCTGGGCGATGAACTGGTGGATCATTTCGGAGTTTCGTGCGGCGAAAGGAGACCTTCAGCGGCGACACGGGCGTTGGACAGCTCCTCGACGATTTCTTCTTCCACCGACTTCTCTTCGCTATAGCGAAAAGGCTCGCTGCGGGCGCCGGTCAGGAAAGCCACGCGCTTGATCAACTCGGAAATCCCCTGCAGCAGCAGGAAGCCGAATCCCACCGGTATCAGCAGAACCACGGGCCAGCGAATCAACCCGCCGGCGTTCTCGCTCATCTCACCGGAGAGGTAGGTGCGCATGAAGTAAGGCCACGACAGGTCGATCAGGATCAAGCAAAGCGGGATCAGGAATACGACGATGCCGATAGCGTCGATGATCGCGTTGGTGCGCTTGGAAAGCCGCGAAGCGATGAAGTCGATTCGAACGTGGCCGTTGTGCAGCAACACGTAAGCGGCGCCCAGCATGAAGACCGCCGCGTACAGATACCACTGCACTTCGAGGTAAGCGTTGGAACTGACGCTGAAGACCTTGCGAATGATGGCGTTGCCGGCGCTGATCAGCACGGCCGCCAGCACCAGCCACATCGTGAGGCGACCGACCCAGTCGCTGACCATGTCGATCAGATCGGAAAGTTTCTGCAACGCGCCCACGGGGTTTCTCCAGAGACTGCAGCACAGGTCCGACGCAACGATGGCCCGGGGTACAGGAACCCGGCGGATTCTATGCAGCGTCGGCTGTCATTCGCAGCGTCGATTACCCGCTGTTGTTTCGGCCGGCGTTGCGGCTGAATTTTGACGCGGTGGTCGTCGCTGCCGTTACCGTTACAGCGCGCCGACTTCGCCTACAGCGCTTGCGCGGCGGTGTACAGCCGGGTCGAGCGCGCGCCCGATCGGCAGAAAGCCAGCACCGGTGCGGGCAGGTCGCGCAGCAGGTCGGCGAACTCGCTGATCTCTTCGGCGCTCTGGTGACCGCCGTCGACCGGCAGGAAGCGATATTCGAGCCCGGCTTCCAGCGCCGCGGCTTCGATTTGTGCGCTGGTGGGCTGATCGGGCCCGTGCTCAAAATCGGGCCGGTTGTTGATGATGCTTTTGAAGCCCGCGCGAGCCGCATCGGCCATGGCCTCGGGCTTGAGCTGCGGGGCGACGCTGAAGTAGGGTGAGAGCGAGCGGTTGGAGAGGTTGTTCATGTGCAGAAGTTTCAGTGCGAGTTCGACAGGGCCCGTTTGACGCTGGCCGACAGCAGCGCCATGTCGGCTTTGCCCGCCAGTGCCGCCTTGGCTGCGCCCATCACGCGGCCCATGTCGGCAGGGCCAGGGGGGCGTCCGATTTCGGCGGCAACGCCGGAGACGACATGGTCTACGGCCGCGTCGACGCCGGCGGCGTCCAGGCGTTGCGGCAGATAGGGCGCGAGTACGGCTATCTCGGCCGACTCCTTCTGCACCAAGTCGTCGCGCCCGGCGCGTTCGAACGCGGCAATCGAGTCCTTGCGCTGCTTGATGAGCTTGTCTACCAGCGCCACTACGTCGGCGTCGGCGAGTTCGATGCGCTCGTCGACTTCACGTTGCTTGCAGGCCGCCAACAGCATGCGGATGGCCAGCAGACGGTCGGCGTCGCGCGCACGCATCGCTGCTTTCATGTCTTCGGTGATGCGTTCCTTGAGCGGGCTCAAAGTGGACCTCCTGCGACGTGGCTCTATCGGTAGGGCAAAAGAACAAGCCCGCGGCGTTGAACGGCGCGGGCTCGGCAGGTCCGACGCCGCTAGTGCGTCAGTACATCTTTTTGGGCAACTGCATGCTGCGCACGCGCTTGAAATGGCGCTTCACCGCCGCGGCCTTCTTGCGCTTGCGCTCGGAAGTGGGCTTTTCGTAGAACTCGCGGGCGCGCAAGTCGGTCAACAGGCCGATCTTCTCGATCGTGCGTTTGAAGCGGCGCAGGGCCACGTCGAAGGGTTCGTTTTCTTTGACGCGAATGGTGGTCATGAACTGAAAAATCCCAAGTTTTGATGCGCGGAACCCCCGAGTATAGCTTGGTGGCTTGCGGCATCCGCGTGCTCTGGCAAGTCCGGCGGCCAGGACCCGCTGGGAAGCTGCGGTTGAAACAGGGGGCAGACGAGGGCAGACAATGATTTTCGTGATTCCTTGCTCAGGTGCCCCAAGCCCAGACGCCATCGCGACAACTTAGGGGGAGAGAATGCGCCGCACTTGATCGGCTGCCTTCGCCCGACCAAGATGAGAGGCCGCTCGCCCATGACGTCGATGGCCCGAAGCTGCCGCGTCGCTCCACTTGCCAGAATGATCCGCATGGTTGCGTCTTCCCGATCCACTGGTTTGTCTTTGCGCCCATCCGTGGTGCCGGACGATGGCGTGCGTCTGGCACTCGGTGACCTGCTGTTGGCCGTGCTGCAGCAGCGGGGCGAAGGATTAGCGGTCAAAGATGTGGCGACGGGTTGTTATGTGCTCGCCGACGCGCGCCTGGCCGAAGTCTTCGGCCTGACTGCGAAGCAAATGATCGACCACACCGATGCCGAGTTGCTGGCACCGGAGCAAGCGCAGATGCTGCGAGCGGCCGACCAAACGGCGCTGGCGCATGGCCAACCGCTCCTGAGCGAGCATCGGGTCGGTTCGGGCGAGGCGCTGCGGGACTTCACCGTGCTGCGTACCGTAGGCGAAGTCGAAGGGCGGCAAGTCCTGTCTGCGGTCTGGTGCGATGCAGCGCCCCAGCGCCAGCACGAAGCGCAACTGCAGGCTGCGCTGGCGCAGATCGAGCAGCAGCAGCGCACCAATGATCTGCTGCGGCGCGACCTGGCCGACCAGGCCCTGCGGGATCGGGCTTCCGGCCTTTACCGGGGGGCGCATTTCGAGGAGCAACTGCGGCGCGAGCTCGATCTTTCGACACGCGAGCACCGCGAATTCGCAATCGTCTTCATCGAGCTCGACCCCGCGGCGGCCGAAGTGCTGGCGCTGGGCGATGCAGGCAGTCAACGCGTCTTCGAGGCCATGGGCCGATTGCTGCGCGGCGGCACCCGCGCGATGGACGCGTCGTGCCGCTTCTCGGACCGGCGCTTCGGCGTGTTGCTGTCAGGCGTTGGCCTGGCCACTGCACATGCTCGGATGGAAAGCCTGCGGCGCAAGTGCGCCAGCGAAATCGTGGTGCACGATGGCGGTGAACTCGGCTTCACCGTGTCGACGGGTGTGGCCAGCTACCCCCACACCGCGTTGGCACAGGACGCGCTGGTGGCAGCCTGCGAAGCAGCGCTTACCGAAGCCCAGCGCCGCGGCGGCAACCACGTGCAACTGGCCGCGATCCGCTTTGACGCCGAGCAGGACTGATCGTCCGGAGCCACGCCAGCCGCGCCCTCTGCGCTATCCGCTGAGCGCGCGGTGCAGCATCAGCGACGCCAGCGTCAGCATCAAGAGCGCAAACAGCCGCCGCAACACCAACACCGGAATCCGCTGCGCGGTGCGTGCCCCCCACGGTGCAAGGCTCATGCTGGCCAATGCCATCACGGCCACCGCCGGCAGGTAGAAATAGCCGGCTGCACCGGGCAGCCCCGAGTGCAGTTGCCAGCCACTGACCGTGTAGCCCAGCGTGCTGGAAATAGCGATCGGCACGCCGATGGCGGCACTGGTGCCGACCGCCTGGCGCGGCGACACGTTGCACCAGGTCATGAACGGGACGGCCATGAACGCGCCACCGGCACCGAGCAGGCCCGAGGTGAAGCCGATGCCGAAGCCGACTGCGGCCTGTACCGCAGAGCGGGGCAGTTCACGCCCGGGTTTCGGCGGGCGGTTGCGCAACATCTGCAGCGCCGAATAGCCGACGAATACCACAAACAGCAGCGCCAGGCCCCGGCCTTTCAATACCGCAAACACCCCCGCCCCGGCCAGCAGCCCGCCGACGACGATGCCCGGCGACATGGCGCGCACGATCGGCCAGCGCACCGTTCTGAGTCCATGGTGCGCCCGCACGCTGGCCAGCGACGTGAAGAGGATCGTCGCCATCGACGTCGCAATCGCCATCTTCACTGCAAGCCCGGCGTCGACACCGCGCTGCGTCAGCACCAGCGACAGCGCCGGCACCATCAACATGCCGCCCCCGATACCCAACAGCCCTGCCAGAAAACCGACCGCCACTCCCAGCAGCAGCAGCTCGATGATCAGTTGCGCGCCGGCACCGCTTGCCCAGAATCCGAAGTCGATCACTCCAGCAAGGCCAGTACGGCGCACCACTCTGGGGCAGTCACCGGTGTGACCGAAAGGCGGTTGCCGCGCTTGAGAACCTGCATCGTCGACAGCTCACTCGCTTGCCGCAGGGAAGAGAGGGCCAGCAGGCGCGTCTTGCGCTCCAGGCGCACTTCGATCTGCAGCCAGCGCGGCTGTGGCGGGCTCGACTTCGGATCGTAATAGGGGCTGTGCGGATCGAACTGGGTGCAGTCCGCTTCGGATTCGCTGGCGATCAGAGCCAACCCGGCAATGCCCGGCTGCGGGCACGACGAGTGATAGAACAAGACGCCGTCACCGGGCTGCATCTGGTCCCGAATGAAATTACGTGCCTGATAGTTGCGCACACCGGTCCAGGGCAGAGTTTGAAGGGGCGCTGCGGCCAAGTCGTCGATCGAGACCTCGTCAGGCTCGGTCTTCATCAGCCAAAAGCGACGCGGCATCTCAGGTTGCGCGTCGTCGTTGACTCAGCGGACAGTTAGACCGGGAACGCAAAAGGTGTCCGCCGTGAGCCGTGAACCGCATTCCTGAACCCATAGGGAAGTTCAGGTGGGCGAGGTCAGCCAAATTTCGGGTTCGTCTGACGCGAGACGATCACGCCCAATTGGCGATGTTCCAAGCCCTGGCTCGAAGAGCATCGGTTCAAGGAAATATAAAGCCCACGCGAACACGACGGACGCCCCCATTATGCGACTCTGCCGCCTGCCGCGGTGTACCCCATATGCGGGAAGGATTTCACAGCAACTGGCCGTCGGCGCCGAGCGCGCCGTCGATGCGGCGCATCAGCGCGTCCAAGTCGGGTTGCGCAGCGTCGACCGCTGCTGCAGGCCCGCGTTGGGCCAGTTGGTAGGCCAAGTTCAGCGCTGCGAGCACGGCGATGCGTTCGCGTGCCCGTACTTTGCCCGATTCGCGGATCGTGGTCATTTCACGGTCGACCGTGGCCACCGCAGTCTGCAGCAACGTCTCGCCGCCTTCCGGGCAGCCGAGCATGTACGCCTGTCCCAGGATCGAGACTTCGACCTGCTTCATGCTGCGTTGCGCTTGTGGACGCCACCGCTGCCGTCTTCGGCGTCCGGCGGCCCGTCTTTCGGGTCTGGTGGCAACCGTACCAGCAAGGCATCGACACGTGCCCGGGCGGCGGCAAGCCGGGCCCGCAGACCGTCACGCTCGGCTGTCATTGCGGCCAACTGCTGCTCTACCAACAGATGGGTGCGCTGCAATTCGTGATGGCGCAGCACCAGCCGGTCGACCTTTTCGAAGAGCACGTCAAGCTTGGTCATGGTGGGGCGCCGTTGCAGACAGCGGCATTGTAGAAGTCCCGGTATCGCACCAGGGTCGCACGCTGCAAACGCTGCAGCGCGGCGACCGTGCCACGCAAACATGGCGGCCGTGCAGGATCAGCCAGTGGTGGGCGTCGACCAGGTACAGCGCCGGCACGCGCTGCATCAGGCGCTGCTCGACTTCCCGTGGGTTGCGTCCGGGTGCGAGGCCGGTGCGGTTGCAGACGCGGAAGACATGGGTGTCGACCGCCAGTGTCGGTTCTCCGAATGCGACATTCAGCAACACGTTGGCGGTTTTGCGACCCACACCCGGCAACGCTTCCAGTGCTTCGCGCGAGCGCGGAACCTCACCGCCGTGCTGGTCGAGCAGGATGCGGCAGGTGGCAAGCAGATTCCGGGCCTTGGTGCGAAAGAGGCCGATGCTGCGGATCTGCTCGCTCACCCGGTCGAGACCCAATTGCAGCATCGCCGCGGGCGTGCCGGCCATCGCGAACAGGCGGTGTGTGGCCTTGTTGACCGAGACATCGGTGGCCTGCGCCGACAGCAGCACGGCGGCCAGCAGTTCGAACACGCTCGTGTAGTGCAGTTCGCTGCGCGGCTGTGGGTTGGTGGCCGCCAGGGTTGCGAAGAACGGGACGATCGCTTCAGCCTTCATCGTTTTCGCTAGTAGTTCCGGGCACGTGCAGCGTTGCCTCTGCCGAGCCGCCGGCACGCTTCAATGCCGCCTCGATCACCGCGCGCTTGGCCGCCAGTACCACGGGGTCGGTGATGCTGCTGTGCGCGGCCAGGTCGGCCAGCTTGGCTTGGGCGCGTGCCGCCAGGCGAGCATCGTTTTCGCTCTGCTCGCGCACTTTTCGGGCGCCGCGGGCGCGATAGCGCTCGCGGGCGCTGTGCGCGCCGGCGCCGCTCCAGGCCTGCCAACCCGTGCGCGACCCGCTTGCGGGCGGCATCGAAATGCAGTCCACAGGGCACACCGGCACACACAACTCGCAGCCGGTGCACAGGGCGTCAATGACGGTGTGCATGCGCTTGGGCGCGCCGACGATGCAGTCCACCGGACAGGCCTTGATGCACAGCGTGCAGCCGATGCACCAGGCCTCGTCGATCAAAGCCAGCGCGCGCGGTCCTTCGTCACCGCATGCAGGGTCGAGCGGCTTGACCGCCAGCCCGGTCAAATTTGCCAGACGAGCAACGCCTTCATTGCCGCCAGGCGGGCAACGGTTAATGTCGGCTGTGCCATCTGAGATGGCTTCTGCATAACCGCTGCAGTCGGCGAAACCACAGCGGGTGCATTGCGTTTGCGGCAGCGCGGCATCTAGGCGCGCCCCGAGGGCGCGCTGCGCCGGTTCAGGTGCGTGGAGGACGGGAAGGGCGGGGGCAGTCGGCTGCACCGCCCGATTATCGAGCCCGTGCCTTGCGTGCTGCGCCGCTCTTCACCAACGACAGCGTCGGCTTGTCGAAGCGCGCGATGAAGTCGCGCACTTCCGGATAGATCTCGTCGCGCCAACGCCGGCCCGAGAAAATGCCGTAGTGTCCGGCGCCCTTGGCCTCGTAATGGAAATGGCGTTCTTTGGCGATGCCGCTGCACAGCGCCTGCGCCGCCTCGGTCTGGCCGCTGCCGGAGATGTCGTCCAGCTCGCCTTCGACTGTCAGCAACGCCGTGCCGGTGATGTCCTGCGGCCGCACCGGCTCACCCTTGACGACCCAGGTGCCGTTGACCAATGCGAAATCTTGAAACACGATCTTGATGGTGTCCAAGTAATACTCAGCCGGCATGTCCAGCACCGCGTTGTACTCGTCGTAGAACTGGCGGTGGAATTCGACGCTGCTTTCGTCGCCGCGTACCAAGTCGCGGAAATAGTCGTAATGACTGGTGGCGTGGCGGTTCGGATTCATGGCCACGAAGCCGGCGTGCTGCATGAAGCCCGGGTAGACGCGCCGGCCCGCGCCGGGGTAGTTGGTCGGTACGTCGAAGATCACGTTCTGCTCGAACCAGCGGTAGCTGTTGTCGGACGCCAGTTCGTTGACTGCGGTGGGGCTCTGGCGGGCGTCGATCGGGCCGCCCATCATCGTCATCGTGCGCGGCGTGGGCTCGCCGCGGCTGGCCATCAGCGAAACCGCCGCCAACACCGGCACAGTGGGTTGGCAGACCGAAATCACATGCACTTCGGGGCCGATGTGCCGTACGAATTCCTGCACGTATTCGACATAGTCGTCCAGGTGAAATGGGCCCTCAGAAACCGGCACCATGCGCGCGTCGGTCCAGTCGGTGATGTAGACCTTGTGGTCTTGCAACAAACTTTTGACGGTGTCGCGCAGCAAAGTGGCATGGTGGCCCGACAGCGGCGCCACCACCAACACGCTGGGTTGCCCCTTCATGGTGTCCAGCGCTTTCGGGTTGTCGGTGAAACGCTTGAAGCGCAGCAGCCGGCAGAACGGCTTGGTGATCGGCACCTGTTCTTGCACCGCGATGTCGACACCGGCCACCTTGGCCGAGGTGATCGCGAATGGCGGCTTCTCGTACTCCTTCGACAGCCGGTGCGCCAGCTCGAAGCCGGCAGAAATACGTTGCGCCACCGGCAAGCGGGCAAACGGTGACAGTGGGTGGTTGTAGAACTTGGCCGAGGCGCTGGCGAAATCCGAGAACGGCGCCATCAAGGCGCGCTGTGTTTCGTAGAGCTGATACAGCATGATTTTTTTGTCTCCGTTCGGTCCCGAGTCAGTGTAGCCCTGTCTTTGCTGCGGTGCAGCATTTTCGGCGGTTTCGCCATCATGCTCGCAGGGCGTACCGGTTGCTTGCGCGAAAAGCGCAGAACCCGACCGGCATTTCCGCCAACGGTAACTCGCCTACATCACCGCTGCCATGGCGCGTGAGACGGCGTCGATGTTGCCGCTGTTGATCGCAGCCACGCAGATGCGGCCCGAGTCGAGCCCGTAAATGCCGAACTCGCTGCGCAAGCGCTGCATCTGCGCGACGCTGAGGCCGGAGTAACTGAACATGCCGGCCTGGCGTGTGATGTAGTCCGGGTCGCCGCCCTGCTTGCCCTTCCCGCCGGCCGCCTTTAGACCCGCCACCAACGCATGGCGCATGGCGCGGATGCGGTCCCGCATGCCGGCCAGTTCCGCTTCCCACCGCCGGCGCAGTTCTGGTGTGCCGAGCACAGTAGCAACGATCTGCGCGCCGAAAGTCGGCGGGCTGGAGTAGTTGGTCCGCACCAGCGTTTTGAGCTGTGACAGCACGCGTCCGCATTCTTCGGTGTTCTGGCAGACCACGCTGAGCGCGCCAGCGCGCTCACCATAGAGCGAGAAACTTTTCGAGAACGAGGTCGAGATCAGAAAAGAAGTGCCCTGGCGAAGGAAGCACTCGACCGCGGCGCCGTCTTCGGCAATGCCCTGACCAAAGCCCTGGTAGGCCATGTCGAGGAACGGAACGAGCCCGCCCGCCGTGCAGGCGGCAGCCACCTGTTCCCATTGAGGCAGCGTCAGGTCGCAGCCGGTCGGGTTGTGGCAGCAGGCGTGCAGCACGACGATCGTTCCCGCGGCTGTGGCCTGCAGTGCCGCCAGCATGGTGGCGAAGCGCACGCCGCGCGTGGCCGCGTCGTAATACGGATAGGTGCCCACCGCAAACCCAGCCTGAGTGAACAAGGCCCGATGGTTTTCCCAGCTCGGGTCGCTGATCAACAGCGGCGCGCCGGGATGCATCCGGGCCAGCAAGTCGGCGCCGAGTTTCAAACCGCCGGTGCCCCCGAGGGTCTGGACCGTGGCCACCCGATGGCCGCGCACCGCTTCGCTGTCGGCGCCGAACACCAGCTCCTGCACCGCCCTGTCATAGGCGGCAATGCCGTCGATCGGCAGATAGCCCTTCGGCTTGCCGGTTCCCACCAGCATCTGCTCCGCCGCTGCCACGCATTCCAGTACCGGGATTTTCCCGGTGTCGTCCAGATAAACGCCGACACCCAGGTTGATCTTGCCCGGCGTCGGGTCGTTGTTGTATTGCTCGGTCAGGCCGAGGATCGGATCGCGCGGGGCCATCTCGACACTAGCGAACAGGGATTCGGGCATCTGCATTTACCGGGTGGTCTGATGGCGTCGGTTGGTGCGCCAGGACGCCGGCTGCGCTACGCTATTCGGTTGTTCGCAGGGTTGCAGGGCGCTCGGCCTGCCTCATCTGCAAACGACGCTGTAAAGCGGCGCTGATTCTAGGGCGCCACCCAATTTGGACCCGACTCAGAAGGCTCGCCCATGACCGCACTTGCCGAAGCCATCGCCGACCCGGCCGCCGACGCCGAACTCCCCGGCACCTTTATCCGGTTTCCGGATTCGCCGTTTCAACTGCTGCAGCCTTACGCGCCCAGCGGCGACCAGCCGACTGCGATTGAACAGTTGGTGGAGGGCATCAGCGACGGTCTGGCCTACCAGACGCTGCTGGGTGTAACAGGATCGGGCAAGACGTTCACGATGGCCAACGTGATCGCGCGCTGCGGTCGCCCGGCGATCGTCTTCGCGCCCAACAAGACGCTGGCGGCGCAGCTCTACAGTGAGTTTCGCGATTTCTTTCCGAAGAACGCGGTCGAGTACTTCGTCAGCTACTACGACTACTACCAGCCCGAGGCCTACGTACCGCAGCGCGATCTCTTCATCGAGAAAGACAGCGCGATCAACGAGCATATCGAGCAGATGCGCTTGTCGGCCACCAAGAGCCTGCTGGAGCGGCGCGATGTGATCATCGTGGCCAGCGTCAGCGCCATCTACGGCATCGGCAACCCGGCCGACTACCAC
>JALYUN010000233.1 GCA_030853725.1 Pseudomonadota bacterium
CAGCAGGGCATCGAAAAAGGCGGCTTGAGGCATCCCGAAGAAGCGCAGCTGCGGCTCGGTCTGGCGCAATTGCAGTCACCCAAAACCAAGAGCGCCGGCTTGAAGACCCTGCGCAGTATCAAAGGCACGGACGGTGTCGCCGACATTGCCCGGCTGTGGACCGTGGTGAGCTGACGCAGCCTGCCTACTAAACTGCCGCCGTGAACACGGGAGCGGCGCATGGCGGAAAAGGCGGCGGAAAAAGCGGCGGTACAAGCAACGGGCCTGACAGCGGGGCAGACAGCGGGCCAGCAGGTTCATTTCGGACTCGGCGGGCGCGTGGCGGTCGTGACCGGTGCGTCACAGGGCATCGGTGCTGCTTGCGTCCGCCGGTTGGTGCAAGACGGCGCTGCGGTGGCGCTGTGGGACGTGGCCGACGCCACCGGCCAGGCGCTGGCGCAGGAACTCGTGGCGGCGGGCGCACAGACGCTCTACTGCCATTGCGATGTGGCTGCCAAGGCCGATGTGGAAGCGGCCCTGGCCGCCACACTGAAACGCTTCGGCAGGGTCGATGCACTCGTCAACAACGCCGGCATTTTCAAGGCCGCGCCCTTCCTGGAGATCACCGAAGCCGATTGGGATGCGGTAATCGCGGTCAACCTGAAAGGCTCTTTCCTGGTGGGCCAGGCGGTGGCGCGGCACATGGTGGCGCAGGGGCGCGGCGCCATCGTCAACATGAGTTCGGTCAACGGGACGCTCACCATCCCGAGCATCGCCAGCTACAACGCCAGCAAAGGTGCGGTCAACCAGTTGACGCGGGTGATGGCGCTGTCGATGGCCGAATCCGGCGTGCGCGTCAACGCGGTGGCGCCGGGCACGATCGCGACCGAACTCGCGCGCAGCGCAGTCTTGACGAGCGACGAAGCCAAAGCCCGCATCATGAGCCGCACCCCGATGAAGCGCCTGGGCGAGCCTAGCGAGATTGCCGACGTTGTCGCCTACCTGCTGAGCGACGCGGCCAGTTACGTCACCGGCGAGATCGTGGTCGCCGACGGTGGCCGCATGACGCTGAACTACACCACCTGACGATGTCCGAGCTCCACACCTGGCTCGCCGAAGAAGCCGCGCTGCGCCAACGCTGGCAGCAGACGGTCGCGCTCGATGGGGCCCGGTGGCGCGAACGCCTGCCGCAGATGGACGGCATGGCGCAGTTGCAGGCGCTGCTGCGCGGCGAAGCGCCGCCGCCTTCGATCGGCCGCACGCTCGACTTCCTGCTGATGTCGGCCGAACCCGGCCGTGCGGTGTTTCAAGGTACGCCCGGGCCCGGGCACCTGAATCCGATGGGCGGTGTGCACGGTGGCTGGTACGCGAGCATTCTGGATTCCGCGCTCGGCTGCTCGGTACACACGAAGATGCCGGCCGGCCGTGGCTACACCACGCTCGAATTGAAGCTCAACATGATCCGGGCGCTGAAGCCGACCGTGCAGCGCGTTCGCGCCATCGGCGCCGTGATTCATGTCGGCAACCAGACCGCCACCGCCGAGGCCCGACTCGTCGGCCCCGACGGCAAGCTTTACGCGCACGCCACCACCACCTGCCTGGTGTTCGCGCTGCCCTCCTCCCACCAGCAACCCGGAAACTCCCACGCATGAAATACCTGCACACCATGGTCCGCGTGACCGACATCGAAAAGTCGCTCGCCTTCTACCGCGACGCGCTCGGGCTCGAAATGCTGTCGCGCCGCGACCACGAAGCCGGCCAGTACACGCTGGTGTTCCTGTCCGCGCCCGGTGACCGCAGCGCCCAGGTCGAGCTGACCTACAACTGGCCCCAGAAGGGCGAGAGCGAAAGCTACGACGGTGGCCGCAACTTCGGCCATCTGGCCTATGCGGTCGACGACATCTACGCCACCTGCCAGCGCCTGCTGGACCACGGTGTCACGGTGCTGCGCCCGCCGCGCGACGGCCGCATGGCCTTCGTGCGTTCGCCCGACGCCATCTCTATCGAGTTGCTGCAGGCCGGCGCGGCGCTGGCACCGGCCGAGCCCTGGTCGTCGATGCCGAACACCGGCAGTTGGTAGGGCCACGGCATGTATCGCCCGAGCCATTTCGAGCAGACCGACCGCGCCGCACTGGCCGAGTTGATTCAGGGATATCCGCTGGCCACGCTGGTCACGGTGCAGGACGGCGCCACCACTGCCGACCACCTACCGCTCGAATTCGATGCAGCCAGCCAGACCCTGCGCGGCCACGTGGCACGCGCCAACCCGTTGTGGCGCGCCGCTGCCGGTCAGAGCGTGCTGGCCGTCTTTCTCGGCCCGCAGGCCTATGTGACACCGGCCTGGTATGCAAGCAAAGCCGTCACGCACAAGGTCGTGCCGACCTGGAATTACAGCGTCGTGCATGTGCACGGCGTGTTGCACGTGGTCGACGACGCGCCGTGGGTCCATGCGCTGGTGACCGAACTAACGGCACACCAGGAAGCGGGTCGCCCCGCGCCGTGGGCCGTGACCGATGCACCGGCCGACTTCGTGCAGCAGACGCTGCGCGCGATCGTCGGCATCGAAATCGCCGTGACGCAACTCTTCGGCAAATGGAAGATCAGTCAGAACCGCGACGCCGCCGATCGGGCCGGCGTGGTGGCTGGGTTGCAAGCCGAAGCGGCGACATCGCCGCAAAGCGCGGCGATGGCGGCGCTGGTGTCGGGGCCGCCCGGCCCTTCCGAAGGTCTTAAGCGTCCTCAGGTTGGCAACGCGCCGAGCCAGCCGCAGGTTGACATCTCAAATCGGTCGTAGCAGGCTCGCCTCCCGTGCGAGCCGAGTGATGCGGGCCCAGTCGCCGTGCGCGACGGCGTCGGCCGGCGTCAGCCAGGAACCGCCGCACACCGCCACATTGGGCAGCGCCAGGAACTGCGGTGCGGCCGCGACGCTGATGCCCCCGGTGGGGCAGAACAGCACGTCTGGAAAAGGTCCGTGCAACGCGGTCAGCAGCGGCACGCCGCCTGCTGCGGTCGCGGGGAAGAATTTCAGGAACGACAGCCCGTCGGCCATCGCCGTCATCACTTCACCGGCCGTGGCCACGCCGGGCAGCAGCGGCAGCGCTGCTTCGCGGCAAGCCGCGCCAACGG
>JALYUN010000252.1 GCA_030853725.1 Pseudomonadota bacterium
GCGTCGTCCTGCACGCATTCGTCAGAGACGATCCACAGCCCGCGTTCGAACAGCGGCAGCACGGTGTGGGTGAAGCCGTTGAATGGGGGCGAGTGGTTCCATTGCGAAACCACCCTGATCTGCGCCGGGTTCGAGATGTCCAGCACCACCGCGCCGCCGTCGATGTAGCCGAGATAGGCGCGGTCGGGGTGATCCGGAAAGACGTTGGTGTTGTGGGCGCGAAAGCCGGTGTCGAACTTCGCAGGCAGGCGTCGGGGCGGTGGTGCCGCGTCGCCTTCGCGCGTGCCGGGGTACCACCAGCGCCCGATCTCGTGCGGCCGGGTGGGATCGGCGATGTCGACGATGCGGTAGATCTGGTCGTCCTTCGGGTCCCGCGGCTGGAAGTCCGGCGCGCCCGAGGCCATGTGCACGGTCTTGCCATCGACGAACCAGACCGCGTGCACCCCGCGCGAATACGGCCCGGAGCAGTCGAAGTGCGAAATCAGGCGCGGCGACTCGGGCTGGGTGATGTCCCACACATCGAAGCCCGCCGGCTTGGCGCCGAGTTCCTTGACCTGGCTCGCAACCACCATCAGGTTGCCGCACACGTCCAGCGAGTTCGAACGCACTTTCATGTGCGCCAATTCGGTTTGCACGACCACACGCGGGCTGCGCGGGTCGCTGACATCGACGCCGGTGAAATTCTTCGGTGCCGACTCGTGCGCCATCCACAGGATGCGCCGGCCATCGTCGGCCAGTTGCATCGCAATGCCTTCGCCCATGCCGCCGAAGCCTTCCAGCTCGTGGTGCGACAGCAGCTTCATGTTCAGCGCCAGCGGCTGGTCGCCGCGCGTACGGGGTGTTGAGAGTGCGGGGTTCATGGCGTCAGTCGATGGGGTCAGTTGGCCTTGATGTTGTTGTCCTTCAGCAGCTTGCCGTAGCGGGCGTACTCCTGTCGCACGTAGGTGTCGAACTCGGCCGGCGTGTTGCCGACGGGTTCGGCGCCTTCCTTGGCAAAGCTCTTGATCGTGTCGGAGTTCTGCAGCGCCTTGGCCGCTTCGCGGTACAGCTTGTCGACCACCGCTTGCGGAGTCGCGGTTGGCACGAACAGGCCGAACCACGAAACGATCGACAGACTCGGCAAGCCCGATTCGATCATCGTCGGCACCTCGGGTGCGGCCGCCGAGCGCTTGGGCGAGGTCACGGCCAACGCCCTCAGTGCGCCCGACTTGACCAGCGGCAGCACCGCCACGATCGGCGCGAACATGACCTGGATCTGACCCCCCAGCAGGTCCTTGACCGCCGGGCCGGCGCCCTTGTAGGGTACGTGCACCATGTTCACACCCGCGGCGCTCTTGAACATCTCGCCGGCCAGGTGGCTGGGTGCGCCGTTGCCGGCCGAACCGAAATTCAGGTAGTCCGGCTTGGCTTGGGCCAGGGCGATCAATTCCTTGACGCTGTTGGCCGGCACGCTAGGGTGCACCACCAGCATGTTCGGCACCTCGGCCACCAGCGTGACCGGCCGCAGGTCGCGCAGGGTGTCGTAGCCGAGCTGGGTGTACAGGTGCGGTGCGATCACGATGCTGGTGGACTGGCCCATCAGCACCGTGTAGCCGTCGGCCGGGGCCTTGGCCGTGGCATCGGCGGCGATCGTGCCCGAGGCGCCGCCGCGGTTGTCGATGACGAATCCCTGCCCGGTCTGCTCCTGCAAGTGGGCGCCAAGAATGCGGGCCAGGAAGTCGGCGCCACCGCCGGGCGCCGCCGGCACGATCAGCCGCACGGGCTTGTTGGGATAAGCCGCCGATTGGGCGCTGGCGGTGGTCGGCGATAGCAGGCCCAAGCCCAGGCTGGCGCCGAGTGTCGCGGCCAGCGCCAGCCCCCGGAATCGAAGCGAGGATGGGCGCAAGGCCCGGTCCGCCGGCTTCATTTCGCGTGCTCCGCCGAGACCGGGCGCGTCTCGCCCGTTTCAGTGACCGTGCGGGTCGCCTGCACCGAGGCGTAGGTCCACAGGATCTTCATCGGCCGGGTGGCCGACAGGTTGCGAAAGCGGTGCGACAGGTTGGGCGGAATCCAGGTGGTATCCAGCACCTGAACCGGAATCTCCTGGCCGTTGATGTCGAGCATGGCCTCGCCTTCCAGCAGCATCACGCTTTCTTCGCAGTTGTGGCTGTGGAAGGGAATGGCGGCGCCGGGCGCGAATTCGGTGATGCCGTTGATGAAGGCCCGCGCACCGATGGCAGGTGACACCAGCGGCGTGGTCTTGGCGCCGCCGCCGCGGTCGTGGGTCGTCAGTTCGGAAGGGCGCAGCACGCGCGGTTGCAGTTCATTGGTGTCGTTCATGGTGTGGGCTCCAGTCGGGAAGCGGCTCATCCGACCTTGATGTGGTTGTCGCGCACGGCCTTGCCGTAGCGCTCGAGCTGTTCCCGGATCACTGCGGCCATTTCGTCGGGCGTGCAGCCGTTGGGTACCAGGCCGAGTGCGGCGTACTTCTCCTTGACTTCGGGGTCGGCCAGCGCCTTGACGACTTCGCGGTGCAGCCGCTGGATGATGTCCTTCGGGGTTCCGGTCGGTGCGACCATGCCGAACCAGGTCTTGAACGTGAAGTCGTTGATGCCCTGCTCCTTGAGCGTCGGCGCATCGGGAAACTCGGGGTGCCGCGAATTGCGCATCACGCCGATCAGCCGCAGCTTGCCGCCTTTGGCAAGCGATGCCACGGTGGCGATGCCCTGCAGCGTCATGTCGACCTGGCCGCCGGCGGTGTCGAGCGCCGCCTGGCTGGCGCCGCGGTACGGCACATGCCGCAGGTCGATGCCCATCTGGGCCGCGAACATGGCGCCGGCCAGATGCTGCGGGCTGCCGTTGCCGCCCGATCCGTAGGTGTACTTGCCCGGCGCGGCCTTGGCCGCGGCGACCAGTTCGGTGACGGTCTTGAAGGGCGAATCGGTGGGCACTGAGATGCTGAATTCGATGTCGGCCACGATCGTCACCGGGCTGAAGTCGGTGACCGGATTGAAGGGCGTCTTGCTCAGGTTCGGCACCATCGTCAGGATGCTGTCGTTGAAGCCGCCGATGGTGTATCCGTCGGGCGCCGCCTTGGTGAGCTTCTCGGCACCGATGATGCCGGCCGCGCCGACGATGTTTTCGATCAACACGTTCTGCCCCATGCTGGCCGACATCTTCTGTGCCAGCACGCGAGCCGCCACATCCACCGCGCTGGCCGCCGCCAGCGGCACGATCATGCGAACCGGCTTGTTCGGGTAGCTGCCTTGTGCGTGTGCCGACAGGTGCAGCGCCAGCCCGGTGGCGCCGGCCAGCGCCAGCAGGTCGCGCCGTGACCAGGCGGAGTTGGGTGTCGTCTTCATGTCGTCTCCGGTTTGCTTGTGTTTTTGAGATCAATTGACTCGGTCAGGCAGGTCGAGTCCCAGCACGCGGATCGCGTTGCCGCCGAGGATCGCGATCCGAGCCTCGTCGCTCAGTTCGGGCGTGCCCATCACGTGGCCGACGGGGTCGTCTTCCCAGGGGATCGGGTGGTCGGTGCCGACCATGATCTGGCCGGTGCCGACTTCGGCCGCCAGGTGCCGCAGCGCCTCGGCGGTGAACACCAGCGAATCGAAGTAAATCTGGCGGATGTACTCGGTGGGTTTCTTCTTCAGCACGATCGCCGCATTGCAGTTCTGGGGCGAGACGAAGCAACTGCGGTCCATCCGCGGCGCATACGAGCCCAGGAAGCCGCCGCCATGCGCAGCCAGCACCTTGAGCTGCGGGTATTGGTCGAACACGCCTTCGAAGATCAGCTTCTGGAGGGCGATCGTGGTGTCCAGCGGATTGCCGATCACGTTCGACAGCCAGCCGTTGCCTTTGAAGCGCGCTTGCAATTCCGGCGTGCTCTGCGGGTGAATGAACAGCGTCACGCCCAACTCCTGCGCCTTGGCCAGCACCGGGTGAAATTGCGGCTGGCAGAAGTCGGCGCCCGCGACGCTGCCGCCGATGGCTGCGCCCTTCAAGCCGTAGGTCTTGACGGCCTCTTCGAGTTGCTGCACCGCCAGGTCCGGAAACTGCATCGCCAGCGACGCGAAGGCCGCCAGCCGCCCGGGATGCTGCGCACACAACTCGGCCAGGCCCTGGTTGTGGATGCGGCAGATCGCTTCAGCGTTGTCGCGGTCCTGGCGGTACCAGTACGGGTTGATGCTGAGCACCTGCAGGTCGATGCCCATGGCGTCCATCGCGGCGAAGCGCTTTTCCAGTTGGCGTTCGGCTGTGTTCTGCAGGAAGTGCTCAGGCACGCCCTTGACGGGCGGCAGCACAGCCTTCGCTTCGGCGCCCATCAGGTCGATGGCGCTCTGGAAGTAGCAGTGGGCGTGGACGTCGACCGTGCGCACGCGGCGCCCGCCGATGACGACCGGTGCACGCTGCGGGGTCGCCGCCTTGACGCGACCGCCAGCGCCCCCGCCGCCACCCCCGCCGTCCACGATCGGCAGGCCGGTGCAGCCGCAGAACCACAGCCCACCGGGGCCGTGGTGGCGATGGCTGCCCGGAAACAGCCAGCTCACGGGGCCGTCGCCAGCAGGCGCTCGATGCCCAACTCGTCGGCCAGCCCGTCGAGTTCGGTGACGACGACGCTGGAAATCGGGATGCCGTCGCGGCGGTTGCGTTCGCGCTTCAGGTGGCTCTGCTCGCCCGGCAGCCAGATGCGGTCGACGCCTTCTTGCCGTTCGGCGTTGCGCAGGTCGCGCACCACGGTGTCGACTCGCGCCTTGAAGGCTGCGGGGTCGCCGAAGGCCTTCAGGTCGATCACCAGAATCGCCTGCCCGGTGTTGGTCTTGCTGACGAAGTCCATGTTGAAGTCGACCACCTCGCGCCCCATTGCCGCACCTTGCAGGGTGCCCGCCAGCAGGCCGACGATCAGCGCAAGCCCGTAGCCCTTGTGGCCGCCGATCGGCAGCAGGAAACCTTCGTCGGCGCGCTTCGGATCCAGCAGCGGCTTGCCCTGGCGGTCGATCATCCAGCCTTCGGGCATCGGCTCGCCGGCCTTGGCCTTGGCCTTGACCTTGCCGTAAGCCGCCACCGTCGTCGCCATGTCCAGCACCACCGGCGGCTCGCTGCCGGCCGGAATGCCGACGGCGATCGGGTTGGTCGACAGCAGCATTTCCATGCCGCCCCAGGGCGGCAGGTGGTTCGCGTTGCCGACCGCGAAGTACAGGCCGATCATGTCGTGCTCGATCGGCATGCGGGCGTAGAGCGACGCCGGGCCAGCATGGTTGCTGGAATGCACCCCGACCCAGGCCACGCCGGCGCTGCGCGCTTTCTCGATCGCCAGTTCCGCCGCCCGCGACACCACCAGGTGCCCCATGCCGTTGTCGCCGTCGAGCACCGCCATCGCCGCGCGTTCCTGCACCACGCGGATGTTCGGCCGCACGTTCATGCCGCCGGCGCGGATGCGCTTGGCGTAGGGCGGCAGCCGGATCACGCCGTGGCCGTCCGAGCCCTGCAGCTCGGCCTGTGCCATCAACGTCGCGACCTTGTCGGCGTCGGCTTCGGGCAGCTCCAGCCGGCGCAGCGCGTCTGCGATGAACGATTGCAGCCGTTCGTAGCGGACCAATGCCTGATTGTTATTCGTTGCCATGACGCAGGCGGTGGCCGCCGAAGTGTCGTTGGCTGGCAGTCTAGGCAGAGCTCGGGCTGACGACCAATACCAATCTCGTCGGTCGCCATATCATTCTGCGATAGAGAGGATCCGCGTTAACCCCGATGAATCTGCGTGCGCTGCGTTATTTCGTTGCGATTGCCGATGCTGGCAGCCTGACGGCGGCAGCGGCCGCGGTATCGGTGGCGCAGCCGGCGCTGACGCGGCAGTTGCGTGAACTGGAAGCCGATTTGGGCGTCCAGCTCTTGCTGCGCCTGCCGCGTGGGGTGCGGCTGACGCCGGCCGGCGTGACGCTGTATGAATCGGCGCAGCGCATGCTGGCCGAAGCCGCCCGGGTACGCCAAGTGCTGGCCAGTCGCCATGCCGACCAGAAGCCGACGGTGGTGCTGGGTGCTTCACCCACGCTCGCGCGGGTGTTGCTGCCGGGGCTGTTCGAGAACTGCCTGCGTTCGATCACGGGCATCCAGCTTCGGGCGCGCGAAGCCTTCACACCTGCGCTGCTGGACTGGCTGGTGCGCGGCGTGATCGACATGGCGATCGTCACCAACCCCGAGCCCGGCCGGGCACTGTCGTTGCAACCGTTGCTGGGCGAGCCCTTTGCGCTGGTTTCGCACCCTTCGTTGAAGATCAGGCCGGTGGTCTCGGTGCGCCAGTTGGCTGGCGTGCCCTTGCTGATGACTACCTTGCACCGCAGTCTGGTCGACCGGCAACTGCTGCCGCTGGGCGCGAGGCTGCAGCTCCATGCCGAGATCGACTCGGTCGACTCGATCCGCGAACTGGTGCTGCGCGGCCCATGGGCCACGCTGATGCCGATCTCGGTCTTCAAGGACCGGGTCGCGGCGCGGGGCGTGGTGATCTCCGAGATCTCGGGCGTGCAGCTCAATCGCCTGCTGGTGCTGGCAACCCGCATCGAGAAGGGCGACAGCTCGCCCCAACTGGCGATCAAGGAAATCATCGAATCCGAGTTCGCGCGCCTGGCGCGAAAGGGCATGTTCAGTTTTACTTCGGGCGGCGCGGCTTGAGCGCCGTGCCAACCAGGCAGCGATTGGGACACCACCGCACGGAACAGATCGGCGTCCTCAGCGACTTTCTGCGCCGCTGGCATCGGAATACGGTGAGACTCAGCCCTTGCTGAGCGTCATCAGGATGTCGGCATACCAGGCGCTGTTGAGCCCCAGCGACTCGTCTTGCACCAGGTCGCGGTTGGCCATGTCCAGCCGTGCCGAGTGCACGCCCAGTAGCTTCCATGGCAACGGCTTGCCGGCGGCTTCGGGGTCGCGCATCACCACCGGTGCACCGCTGGTGCCCCGGTGGGTTCGCGCATCGGTCAGGAAGTAGCCCTTGCCCTGGAAGCGG
>JALYUN010000262.1 GCA_030853725.1 Pseudomonadota bacterium
CCGTTGGCCAGGTTGTCGATCGCCAGCGTCATCGTCAGCAGCGGCAGACTCATCCACAGGAAGGTCATCGGCAGCTTGTCCAGGTGAAAGTCCCGGGCGATGGGGCCGAGTTGCGCCGTCGCGATCAGGCCACCGGCCGCCACTGCCACGAACAGCACGTACGTCAGCCAAAAAGTAGGGGTGCGCAGCATCTCGCCGGTGGAGTATTCGCGCTTGCTCAGCACCACCCGAGGCGCCACCTTCACGCCTTGCGGTGGTTGCGGCTTGACCAGGAACTGCGCCATGATGAAGATCAGCACACCCTGTGCGATGCCGAACACCAGGAAGGTGTGCTCGTAACCCGAGCTCTTGATCATGTTCGCGATCGGCACCACGGTCAGCGCCGCTCCGGCGCCGAAGCCCGCGGCAGTGAGGCCGGCAGCCAGCCCGCGCTTGTCAGGAAACCACTTCAGCGCATTGCCGACGCAGGTGCCATAGACACAACCGGCGCCCAGGCCGGACAGTACGGCAGCGGCATACAGCATCGGCAGCGAGTCGGCGAAGGAGTTGACCACCCAGCCCAGCGCGGCCAGGATCGCGCCCACGGCGATCACCGGGCGCGGCCCGAACTTGTCGACCAACCAACCCTCAACTGGCACGAGCCAGGTTTCCACCAGCACGAAAATCGTGAAGGCGACCTGGATCGCCGCGCGGCCCCAATGGTGCGCAGCGTCGATCGGATTGACGAACAGGGTCCAGCCGTACTGCAGGTTGGCGATCAACGCCATGCAGCCGAGGCCCAGGACCAACTGGCCCCAACGGAAGTTGGGTGAATGCTGAGCCGTGGCCGGCCTGGCAATGGATGGATTCATGTCAATCTCCTGGTGAATGGCAGTTCGACCGTTGCCGTCGTCGACACGCCAATTCGAAAGTCAATGACTTCGCGTGAAGCCTTCGATAAATCAGAAGCCGTACTGCAAACCGACCGACACCGCCTTGAGTGTCTGGCCCGGGATCGTTGCGCCGCTGGCGTCGCGCGGCGAGGCAAACGGAACCCCGTGGCCGCCGGCACCCAGCGCGTAGTGCGCGCCCGGCCCCTGCCTCAGCAGCGACCCCAGCGCATAGATCGAGAACTGCTTGTCGATGTGATATTTGGTACCCAGCGCATACAGGTTGGCGGTGTCGCCGAGGGTGCCGAAGTCCGGGCCGCCGGGCGTCTGGGCCGCATGGGCCCATGCCAGGTTCAGGTCGAAGGCGCCGAAGGACTGCACATCGCTCAGGTAGTAACCGTTTCGGGCGCGTTCGTTCAGGGTCGGATCGATACCGCCCGATCGGTAGAGCTTCTCGACAATGCCCGACAGCCGGTTGGTGCCGAAGTTGTAGGTCGCGCCCAACTTCAGGGCACGCTCGTTGGATGTCACGCCGCCGGTATCCCCGGTGCGGTTGACCGCCCGGTGCAGCTCATAGGCCAGGATCGCGCGCAACGAGCCCACTTGATAGTTGGCAGCAATGCTGCCGGCCGACTTGAACGCACCGTCGTCGCAGACCGCGCCACCGCCGGGTGTCGGGGTTGGCGTGGAGCCCGATCCCCCCGGCGACGATCCGGAGCAGACATGCTCGCCTTGCGGCAGGGCGTACTTGTCGGACTCTCCCAAGTCGTTCAGCTTCTGGCCCGGCGACAGCAACGCGTTGACCGAAAAGCCGCTGATCACCGGTGAGTCGTAGAAGATGGCATGCGGCAGCCGCGCGTCGAACTCGGCACGAAGGTCGCCCCCGCTGTTGCCCATGATCGAGTTGTAGTCACCCACGCTGGAGGCGAACGGGTCCATCGACGCAGTGGCTCGTTTGTAGGGCGTGTCGTTCTTGCCGAGCATGATCTTGCCGAAGCTGCCCTGCAGGCCGACGAAGGAATTGCGCGAGGCCAGGCCGCCGGTCTCGGTGGGCGTTCCCGAAATGTTGGCCAGGGTCTCGATTTGCGCAATCGCCGCGAGCCCAGTCGAGCCCAGCGGCTTGAACGCCCGCACCCCGACATGGGACAAGTTGCTGGACACCTGCTGAGTCTTCTCGTTGCCACCGCGCACAGCGTCGGCCGACACGTCGACGAATCCGTACAAGGTCATCACCGCGCCACCGATCGTCGTACTCAAGCCGCTGGCCGGCGCCGCCGCAGCGGTGGTTGCAACCGCGGGTGCCGCGACCTGGGCTGCAGTGACGCTGTCGAGCTTCTGTTGCATGGCAGAGAGTTGGCGCTGCAACGCTTCCATCTGCGCCTTCAGTTGCTGCACGTCCGACGCGTCGGTTGCGAACGAGGTCGAGGTGGCGCACACCAGTGCACAGGCAATCGCGCTTCGGCTTAACTTCACGGGTTGTCTCCTGGTCGCCGCGAGGCGCTGGCCTGCGCTTCGATCGGAAGAGTCATGGTGTCGCGCCGTCTCGCGCCGCGCGTCCGTTCGACTACGCAGGCGCGCTTCGCTGTAACACGTACTCCAAAACCCTAGGTTCAGCGTTCGTCGTTGCCGGGCGCGGCGTGCTTCACGGCATAGCGGATCAGTTCGGCCTGCCCGTACAGGTCGAGCTTGCGGTGGATGCTCTGGCGGTGCGACTCCACCGTGCGCACGCCGATGTCCAGCGTGCGGGCGATCTGCTTGCTCGACTGCCCCTTGGCCAACAGTGCCAGGGTCTGCTGCTCGCGCTCAGACAACGCCACCCGCGGCGCGCTGGGGCGGAACAGCTTCTGCGCCAAGGCCGGGCTCAGGTAAGTGCCGCCGCCGTAGACGGCACGAATGGCACCGATGATCTCGGCCGAAGGCGCGTCTTTCAGCACATAGCCGCGCGCCCCGGCGGCCATCGCCCGCTGGGCGTATTCGACGCTGTCGTACATGCTCAGCATCAGCACGATCAGCTGCGGGTCGCGCGCCAGCAATTGCGTTGTCAGCTCGATACCGTTGGTGTCGGGCATGCCGATATCCATCAACACCACCTGCGGCCGGCAAGTGGCGGCCTGGTGCAGCGCCTCGGCGGCATCGCCGGCCTGACCGGCAACCTCGATGTCCGGCACGCCTTCCAGGCGCGCGCACAGGCCTTCGCGCACCAGCGGGTGGTCGTCTACCAACAGTACGCGGATCGGCAACGTCGCGGTCATTGCAGCCCCTGCACGCTCATACCGGCTTGGCGAAACGGTGGATGGCTTCGGCCGGCACTTCGGCCACGACCTGGGTGTGCCTGGGCCGCGAACTCAGCCGCAGATGGCCACCGATGGCCAGCAAGCGCTCGCGCATGTTGCGCAGGCCGATGCCGCGCCGGGGATGCTCGGTCATGGCCGCGCTGTCGAAACCCTGGCCGTCGTCGGCGATGGTCAGACGCAGACCCTCGGCAACCGCTTCCAGCTTCATGCGCACGCGCGACGCTGCGGCGTGCTTGCACACGTTGGTCAGCGCTTCCTGGCTGACGCGAAACAGCGTGGTGCGGATCTCGGCGGGCAGGTCCGCGGGCACGTTTTCGGTTTGCAGTTCGAAGCCGGTGCCGACCGCGCCGCACATTTCATCGCCGAGTTGGCGCAGCGCAGTACCGAGCCCAAGCGTGTCCAGTGTGGTCGGACGCAGCCGATGCGAAAAGCCACGAATGTCGCCCAGCGTTTCGTCCATCCGCGCCAGCGCCCGCTGCAGCATGGGCCGTGCGCTGGGTTCGTCGGGTGCCAGCCGCTCCAACGCCGCTTCGGTCAGCAATTTGGCCGCCACCAGTTTCTGGCTGGTGCTGTCGTGTAGCTCGCGTGACAGCCAGGCGCGTTCGTCCTCTTGCGTGCGCACCAGGTTGCGCGTGAGCAAGGTCAGCTTGGCGTCGGCGCCGCGCAGCTCGGCCAAGCTCACCGCCAAAATGCCGAACAGCACGATGCCCACCGCCGCCACCGCAGCCAGGGCGATCCAGCGCATCGTCGAATTCACCGTCGATGCCAGCCGGCCGTCGAGCTGCGCGATGACGTGGTCGAGGTCGTCGGTATAAAGCCCTGTGCCGATCATCCAGTGCCAGCGCGGCAGACCCACCACGTAAGACAGCTTCGGCGCCAGTTGTTGGGTGGAAGGCTTGTTCCAGGTGTAGTCGACGAAACCACCGCCGCTGCGGGCCTTGTCGATCATCAGCTTGTGGGCCAGCACGCCGTGCTCGTCCAGGTCCCACAGCAGGTTCTTGCCCACCAGTTCAGGCTGACGCGGGTGCATCAGGTTGGTACCGTCGAAGTCGTACAGAAAGAAGTACCCGTCGGCGCCATAGTCCAGCAACGAAAGCGCGTGCATCGCCTTGGCCTTGGTCGCTGCGTCGTCCTGGCCGCTGTCGTAATACGGTGCCACCGCGCTCATCGCCAGCGCCACATAGTGCTTCAGTTCACGCTGCGCGCTTTCCGTATAGGCCTTCCGCACCACTTGCTGCTGTTGATGCGCCAGCTCCAGTTGAAGCCGGTGCAACGACCACGCGGTCAGCGCCAGCGATGCGACCAAAGGCAACAACGCAACCAGCAGCAGCTTGGCTCTGAGATTCATCTCGGCATTCCGGCGGGCGACCGGCGGACTCCTTGCACAAGACACGAGCTTGACACAGTGCGGGGGCGGGCCGGTGAAACCGTGATGCCGCGGCCCGATGGCACTGCGCCATGTGTTCCGCACGAAGCCTGAAGCCTTCGCGCTGAACAGCTTGGACGACTGCTTGGGGCTCACACTGCTTGGACGACGGACTGCCCGCCTCTTAGACTGATGCCTGTTCAGCTTGCCGGCCAGTTGCCGTGCCAGCCCCACACCACGCCCCTTTTTGAAGGAGACCCGTTCCATGAGAAACCACTTTTCATCGGCTCGCCGCCGCCATTTGCTGTCGGCCGGCGTCGTCGGCCTGGCCTCCGCCTTCGGGCTGGCGCCTTCCGGTGTCCTGGCACAGGACGCCTGGCCCACCAAACCGATCCACTACATCGTGCCGTTCGCGGCCGGTGGCCTGGCAGACGCCGTGGCCCGCGCGATCGGCCCGGCACTCGGCGAGCGACTCGGCCAACCGGTCGTAATCGACAACCGGGCCGGGGTCTCGGGCGTGGTCGGAGCGCAAATGGTGGCGCGGGCCGAACCCGACGGCTACACGATTCTGGGCGGCACCATCACCACGCATGCCGTCGTTCCGTTCCTGAACAAGTCGATCGGCTATGACCCGGTCAAGGACTTCGAACCGGTCACCATGGTGGGCACGGTGACCAACATCCTGGTGGTCAACGAGAAGAGCAAGTACAAGACCCTGCAAGATCTGATCGCCGACCTGAAGGCGCACCCCGACACGCTGACCTTCGGCACCGCCGGCCCCGGCACCACGCAGCATCTGGCCGGCGAGCTGTTGCAGAGCATCACCCACACCAAGATGCGCGCCATTCCCTACAAGGGCGGCTCGGCAGCCATCACCGATTTGATGGGCGGCCAGATCGACATGGTGTTCGAGACCAGCACGGTAGCCAAACCGCTGGTGCTGGCGGGTAAGGTGCGCGCACTCGGCACCACCGGCCCGGAGCCGGTGGCCGGTCTGCCCGGCGTGAAGCCGCTTGCACAGGAAGGCGTCCCGGGCTTCGACGTGCGTTCCTGGCAAGGCATCTTCGTGCCGGCCAAGACGCCTGCGGCGGTGGTGAAGCGGCTCGCGGCGGAGCTCGATGCGGTGCTGAAGATGCCCGAGGTGCGGCAACGCATGGCCTTGCTGGGAGTCGATGTCAGCGGCCTGGGCCCTGAAGCTTTCGGCCAGTACCAGCGCGCAGAGATCGCGCGCTGGGGCAAGGTGATCAAGGACGCCGGGATCACCGCCCAGTGAATCCCCTGCCGCCGGCGATCCGGCGGCAGACCGAAGCCGGGGCGCCGCCTCCTTTCTTCGGACGCCTCTCACTTCCCAACCTCATCCTGCAAGGCTTCAGGGCCCGGTAGCCGATCGTCGAACCCCGCTTTTCAGGACCGGCGCAGCGGCACAGCCGGCCGCAGCGTGACGTTGAGGTCAGGCCGCGGCACAGGCTCACCCGGCACGGTCTGAATCTGGAAGCGCTGCAACAGCATGGCGGCCACCAGTGTCATCTCCAACAGGGCGAAGTGCTGCCCGATGCACACGCGCGGCCCGGTGCCGAAGGGCAGCCACGCGCCACGCGGCGGTGGCTCGGCGCTGGCCACAGCTCTACTTCAGCAGGCCCATCGCGCGCCCGACCGTTTCCCGCAACGCCCCGAAGGGCCACGGCCTGATGTTGATGCTGTTGCCCGACGCGGTACAGGCGCTGACAGGCCTGAACCCGGCCGCGTGGGTCAACCGCATCGAGCCGTTGGCTGCGGCGCCGGGCGCAGACTGGCAGGCGCCGGGGCGATGCGCCGGTGCGCTGGAGCGAGGTGGCCGCTGACACGGCCTATGCCGACCAGTCGCACCTGTGCCGCGAGACGCGCCGCGTGACCGGCTTTGCGTCGGCAGCCTTGCGCCAGTCCATTGCACAAGACGAAGCGTTCTGGCTCTACCGTGTCTGCGCTTGATCCCGCTTGACTGGGAGATGGCAAGCGAGCTCGAAATGCGTATTCCCGTGGGCGAACGGAGGACCGGTCCAGGCCTCGAACACGGGTTGATCGCCGGGCACGTAGCCGCTGCGCGGCAGCCACGTCTGGTAAAGCCACTCGATCGCGCGGACCTCAAGCGCGATGTCACCGCTCACGACCCGCTCGGCCCCGCGCATCGGCGGAAACTCAAAGCGGCCGATCTCACCGGCGGGCTCGACCTCGTTGACCACGAGCGCGACGTCGTATCGACAATCCGCAAGGGCAACGATTTCGGGCTCATCCCACATGTAGCCGAGCCATCGGCCATCTGCAAGCCCGCGCTCGATCGACCCGACAAGGAGTCGTTCACAGGCGGCCTGCGCCACACCGTTGCGATAGGGATCGAGGACGCGGATGTAGGCGACCACGCGAGCGGGCAGGTCGCGAAGCGTCACTTCAAAGCCGTCCGGGTTCTCGCCAGCGGGCAGCGTCGTGCAGCGGGACGATCCACTTTGACCCGACAAAACCCGCTCGAAGGCCTCGCGCCTGACACTTCGGAAGGTCTTCAAGTCGAACACGCTCGGTGGCAGGCCGTAGTGCTGCTTGAAGCTACGCGAAAAGTCGGAGGAGGAGGAAAATCCGCAGTCCAGGGCCACCTCAGTCAACGATCGATTGGGGTCATGGGACATCAGATACAGCGCCCGTTCCAGCCGCTGCCGCTTCACGAAGTGGTTCAACGTTTCGCCCAGCAGGGCTTTGAAGATGCGGTGGAAGTGGAAGGGCGAGAAGCCGGCTGCCCCGGACACGTCCTGCAGCCTCAACGGCCCGGCGAGGTTGCGCACGATGTGGTCGATCGCGCGGTTGATGCGCTCGACGTAGTCCATGGAGACAGTGCACTCGGCTTTTCGGTCGGTTCGCAAGATTTGGCAAGTTGCCGTTGCAGTTCTCGGGCATCGTAGCGATCACGCGAGTCCAGATCGCCGACTCACGTGGCCGCCGCTCATCTGATGGCGAACTCACATGAACCGACCCATCCTCCAGTTCGCCGGCGTCCTGGCTTCGATCGCCATCGCCAGTGCGACCACCGCGCAATCCACACAAGCCACGGAGAAAAAACCCATGGAACTCGGCAACTTCTCGGTCAGCCTTGCAGTCAAGGATATTCATGCGTCGATGGCTTTCTACGAAAAGCTCGACGG
>JALYUN010000304.1 GCA_030853725.1 Pseudomonadota bacterium
CGGCAGCAGTCTGACTTCGGCCGTATCGATCTCGGTCTGCACGGCCATTTCTCGGTTGCGCAGGCGCAGCGCCAGCTTGCCGCTGTGTAACTGAAACACCATGCGCTCGTCGTCCAGGCGCAGCACCTCCAGCTCAGAACCGGCCCCGATGCGCAGCACGCTGGAGCCGACGCTGAGTTCGGCACGACCGTCGGGCCCCGTGGAGATCCGGTCACCACCGGTCAGCGGATGATTGCGCTCGGCCGGGTCCCAGCGGCCGGCTTCGTGGTCCCACCAGGAAACAGCGCCTTGCAGCTCGGCCAGGCGGCCCACGCGGCCGGGCGGTTCCTGCTGGGCCCAGGCGCTGCTGGCCAGCAGACCGCACAAAAGCAGCCACGTCGCCAACCACAGCGGTGCCGACGCGGAACGGAGCGAAAAGCGCAGTGGTGCGGTGCGTGTCATGAAGGTTTAACGATCAGCGGCCGCCGAGCGACGACAGCCACCGTGTAAGCGCGTGTGAAGCCGACCGGCTCAGTCGTCCTGCGCCGGGTCCAGGTCCGGAAACAGCACGCTGGTGTAGCCGAACTGCGTCAGGTCGGTCATGCGGGTGGGGTAGAGCCGACCGATCAGGTGGTCGACTTCGTGTTGCACCACGCGGGCATGAAAGCCGTCGGCTTCACGTTCCAGCGGCTCGCCCTGCGGGTCGAAGCCGGTGTAGCGAATCCGCGCAAGGCGTGGCACCTGTCCGCGCAGCCCGGGCACCGAGAGGCAGCCTTCCCAGCCGTCGACCAGGGTTTCGTCCAGCGCGGTGATCACCGGGTTGATGAGCACCGTGCGCGGCACCGGCGGTGCGTCGGGGTAGCGCGCCACCTGGCCGAAGCCGAAGATCACCAACTGCAGGTCGACGCCGATCTGCGGCGCCGCCAGCCCCGCGCCTTGCGCCGCTTCCATGGTCTCGAACATGTCGGCGATCAGGGTGTGCAGCGCCGTCGTGTCGAAGTCGGTCACCGGCTTGGCGACGCGCAGCAGCCGCGCGTCGCCCATCTTCAAAATTTCGTGGATCGTCATCGTGAATCCTCAGGTTCAGTTGTTTCGTTCGATCGAAGCAAAGCCTGCAAGGCCGCTTCATCCAGCACCGGGATGCCCAGCGTGGTCGCCTTCTCCAGCTTGCTGCCGGCTTCGGCGCCGGCCACCAGGTAGCTCGTCTTCTTCGAAACCGAACCTGCGACCTTGCCACCGGCGGCTTCGACCAGCGCGCGCGCTTCGTCGCGCGTCAGCGTGGGCAGCGTGCCGGTCAACACCAGCGTCAGGCCGGCCAGCGGTTGCGAACCTGCATCGTCGACGCTGCCGGCGCCCTCGCTCCAGTGCAAGCCGGCTTTGCGCAGCGCCTGGACCACGTCCACGTTGTGCGGCTGGTCGAAGAAGGTGCGGATCGACAGCGCCACCACCGGCCCCACGTCGCTTACCTGCTCCAGCGCTTCGAGCGGCGCCGCCATCAAGCGATCGAGTGAGCCGAAGTGCCGCGCCAGGTCCCGCGCAGTCGACTCCCCCACCTGACGGATACCGAGCGCGTACAGAAAGCGCTGCAGCGTCGTCTGCTTGCTGGCTTCCAATGCCGCGACGACGTTCATCGCACTCTTCTCGGCCATGCGCGGCAGGCCGGCCAACGTGGGTACGTCCAGCGCATACAGGTCCGGCAGGCTCTTCAAGCGGTCGCTGTCGACCAGTTGATCGACCAGCTTGTCGCCGAGACCTTCGATGTCCATCGCGCGGCGGCCGGCGAAGTGCAGCAGTGCCTGCTTGCGCTGCGCGGCGCAATAGAGACCGCCGGTGCAGCGGTGGTCGACCCCCCCAGGCTCGCGCAACACGGCGCTGCCGCAAACCGGGCATTCGCGCGGCATCCGGAAGTTGGACACATAGCCATGGCGCGGGCCCGGCACGCGCCCCACGACTTCCGGAATCACATCGCCAGCACGGCGCACCACCACGGTATCGCCGACACGCACGCCTTTGCGCCGCAGCTCGAACACGTTGTGCAGCGTGGCATTGCTGACCGTGGTGCCGCCGACGAACACCGGTACCAGCCGCGCCACCGGCGTCAGCTTGCCGGTGCGCCCGACCTGAATGTCGATGCCTTGCAGAACCGTCGACTGCTCCTGCGCCGGGTACTTGTGCGCCAGCGCCCAGCGCGGCTCGCGGGTCTTGAAGCCGAGCCGCTGCTGCAGCGCGCGGTCGTCGACCTTGTAGACCACGCCGTCGATGTCGAACGCGAGCGTGTCGCGCTGGGTGCCGATGCGCTCGTGGTAAGCCACCAGACCCTGCCCGCCCTGCACCACGGCCCGCTCGTCGTTCACCGGCACACCGAAGCCACACAGCGCGGTCAGCAGTTCACTGTGCGTGGCCGGCGGCGCCCATCCCCGCACCTCACCCAGGCCATAGGCATAGAAACTGAGCGGGCGCTGTGCGGCGATGCGGGCGTCCAACTGCCGCACCACACCGGCCGCGGCGTTGCGCGGGTTGACGAAGGTCTTTTCGCCTTTTTCGCGCTGTTGTTCGTTCAGACGCTCGAAGTCATCGCGGCGCATGTAGACCTCACCGCGAATCTCCAACACCGGCTGCGTCATGCCGCGCAAGCGTTGCGGAATTTGCGCAATGGTGCGGATGGTGTGCGTCACGTCTTCGCCGGTTTCACCGTCGCCGCGGGTGGCGGCCGCCACCAGTGTGCCGGCTTCGTAACGCAAGTTGATCGCCAGGCCGTCGAACTTCAGTTCGGCGCAATAGGCCACCGGCGGCGCGTTATCGGGCAGCTCCAGCAGCTTGCGCACCCTGGTGTCGAAGCGCAGCGCAGGCGCGTCGCTGGTGTCGCGTTCGGCATTGATCGACAGCATCGGTACCGCATGGTGGATCGACTGCAGCCCTTCCAGCACCTCACCGCCGACGCGCTGCGTCGGTGAATCGGGTGTCAGCAATTCGGGGTGCTCGGCTTCCAGGTCGCGGAGTTCTTCGTACAGCGCGTCGTACGCGGTGTCGGGGATTTCGGGCGCGTCCCGCACGTGATACTGCTCGGCGTGGTGGCGCAGCAGCGTGCGCAATTCGTCCGCGCGTTGAAAGTAGTTCCGGGCCATGTGCGACATTGTCGAATACCAAACCCACCCCTGCTGCAGATGACCACAGATTACGACCTCATCACTCTCGGCGCCGGATCGGGCGGCGTGGCCGCCTCTCGCCGTGCCGCCAGCCATGGCGCGCGCGTGGCCATCATCGAAGGCAGCCGCGTCGGCGGAACCTGCGTGATTCGCGGCTGCGTACCGAAGAAGCTGCTGATGTATGCGGCGCATTTGGGCGACGGCATCAAGGAAGCCGCCGCCTACGGCTGGAAGCTTGAGGCCGGCCCGTTCGAGATGCCACGCTGGGCGTCGACGAAAGCCGCAGAGATCGACCGGCTCGAAGGCATCTACCGCAAGATGCTCGCCGGCAGCGGCGTCACCTTGTTCGAAGGCCGCGCGCGGCTGGACGGCCCGGGGCGTGTCGTCGTCAAGGGCGTCGACGGCGAGACCACACTGACGGCCCGGCGCATCCTTGTCGCCACCGGCGGCTCGCCGGTCGGCGACGCGATCAAGGGGCTGGAGCACGCCCCCACCAGCGACGACCTGCTCGACCTGCAAACCCTGCCGGAGAGCGCTGCGGTGATCGGCGGCGGCTACATCGGCGTCGAGTTCGCCAGCATCCTGGCGCGGTTGGGGGTGAAGGTTTCGATGTACTACCGCGCAGCACTACCGCTGCGCGGCTTCGACGTGATGCTGCGCACGGCCGCTGCCGCGGGCCTGAACGCTGCCGGCATCGAGTTGCACCCGGGCGTGGTGCCGACCTGCGTACGGCAAACCGAAGGCGCGTGGCTGCTGGAGTTGGGCGGAGACCGCGTGCGCGAATTTCCGTGGCTGCTGAACGCCACCGGGCGGCGTCCCAACACCGCAACGCTCAACCTGGACAGTGTCGGCATTAGCACCGACAAGTCCGGCGCGATCCCGGTGGACGCGGCGATGCAGACCACCGCCGAAGGCGTCTACGCCATCGGCGATGTCACCAACCGCATCAACCTGACGCCGGTGGCGATCGCCGAAGGCCGGGCGTTGGTCGACTCGCTGTATGGCGGCACGAAGCGCAGCGTGGATCTGTCACGGGTGCCGAGTGCCGTGTTCATGATCCCGCCGCTCGGCTCGGTCGGACCCTCTGAAGAGCAAGCCGCCGCCGAGGGCCACACCTTCAAGGTCTACGAGACCGAGTTCAAGCCGATGAAGCAGGCTTTCATCGGTGGCAAGGAACGCACCCACATGAAACTGTTGGTGGACGTGAAGACCGACTTGGTGCTGGCGGTGCACATGGCGGGCACCGACGCGCCGGAGATCGTGCAAAGCTTGGCAGTGGCACTGACCGCGGGTGCAACCAAAGAGGACTTCGACCGCACCGTGGCGATGCACCCGACCGCTGCCGAAGAGTTCGTGCTGATGCGCGAGCCGACTCGAACGGTAGAGGCGGTGCCGGCCGAAGGTGCTACGGCCGAGAAGCTTGCACAACAAGCCGAGGCCGAAGTCGAGAAGCGCACTGAAAGTTGAGCGCGGCGCGGCTCAACTGAACAAGCGCCGCGCCGCCGCCGATCCAGCCGCCAAATCCAGCGCTTCCAACTTCGCATAGACCTGCTGCAGTTCCTCGCCGATGGCCGAATAGGCATGCAGCGTGATCGGATGGCCGTTGTGGTCGACCGCCGTCGCGTCCAGGTCCTTGGCCAGATGCGTCGCGGCGCTGTGCCAGGCCGGAAACGGCTCGGCGCTGGCCGGCGACTGCGGCACGTCCAGTGTCAAGGTGCAGACCCGCACTGCGCTGGCCTGCGGCTCTTCGGCCAACGCCGCCTGCGCGTCGACTGCCAGCACCAGCAGCGGCGGGTCGCCTTCTTCGGTCGAAGGCAGCACCAAACGCCCGGGCACCGCGCCGGGCACGAAGCCCTGGCGTGCGGCGATCTGCTGCAGATAGGCCACCGACCAAGCCGCGCCATTGGCACGCAATTGCACACTCAACTGCGCGTCGAGCGGGCTGCTCTGAGCGTCGAGCTCCCGCGCCCGCGCCGCCACTTCCAGCATATCGGGCGCGTCGACGCCGGCGCCGACTGCGTCGGCAAAGGACTGCAGCTTCTGAACGAATTCCGAATACTCGATCTGGTTCAACGCGCCCGTGCGATTGGCCAGCTGCACGCCGGCCTGCAGTTCACCGTAGCGCTGGCCGAGCGTCAACGGCTCCCAGAGCCCGCTTTCGGTATTCAGGCCCTCGACCAACAGCGCCTTGCTGCCGATGCGGCGGGTCGAGGGCAGGTGCTGCAGCGCGGCCTCGGCGCTGATCGGGGCTTCCAGTGTCAATGACGCGATGGCGTCGATCAGCGCGTCGAGCCGCGCCGTGCGGCGTTGCGCCAGTCGCAGTGTGGGCGGCACCGCCAGCGCGTCGGCTGCGGGGTCGTCGTCGGCGCTGTCGATGCGCTCGGCCGCGTCTTCAGCAGCTGCCGCATCCTGCATCGCCTGCCCATCCAGGCCCGGCTCGATTCGACCGTCTTCCCAGCCCAGCGTGCGCCGCTCCTGTGCCCTGCGCGTGCGCCACCAACCCTGCAGCAGCAGCGCCAGCACCACCACCCCGGCCAGGACGGCCAGCATTTCACCGAGCGATAACGGGTTGTTCATGGGAAGAGACATGTGGCGCTTCGAAGCGGCTAGGCGGCTTGCGCCATGCCGACCGCCGACTCCATGTCGACTGCGACGATGCGTGAGACGCCCTGCTCCTGCATGGTCACGCCGATCAACTGTTCGGCCATCTCCATCGCGATCTTGTTGTGGCTGATGAAGAGGAACTGGGTGTGGGCGCTCATCTCCGTCACCAGCCTGCGATAACGCTCGGTGTTGGCGTCGTCCAGCGGCGCGTCGACTTCGTCCAGCAAGCAAAACGGCGCCGGGTTCAACTGGAAGATGGCGAACACCAGCGCAATCGCCGTCAACGCTTTCTCCCCACCTGAGAGCAGGTGGATGCTGCTGTTCTTCTTGCCGGGCGGCTGCGCCATCACCTGCACCCCGGCGTCCAGAATTTCCGCGCCCGTCATCACCAGCCGTGCATGGCCGCCGCCGAACAGGCTCGGGAACATGCGGCCGAAATGCTCGTTGACCTGGTTGAAGGTGCTGGCCAGCAGGTCGCGCGTCTCCAAGTCGATCTTGTGGATGGCGTCTTCCAGCGTGTTGATGGCTTCCAGC
>JALYUN010000114.1 GCA_030853725.1 Pseudomonadota bacterium
TCACAGGGCAGCGCGATCGAGAAAGTGGCCAAGGAGTTTCCGAAGACCACCTTCGCGATCATCGACTCCAAGGTCGACCTGCCCAACGTGCAGAGCATCACCTTCAAGGAACAGGAAGGCAGCTTCCTGGTTGGCATCATGGGCGCGATGGCCAGCAAGACCGGCAAGGTCGGCTTCATCGGTGGCATGGACATCCCGCTGATCCGGCGCTTCGAATGCGGCTACGAGCAGGGCGCGAAGTATGCCAACCCGAAGGTGCTGACGGTGACGAACATGACCGGCACGACGCCCGCGGCCTGGAACGACCCGGCGCGCGGCGCAGAGTTGGCGAAGTCGCAGTTCGCCAGCGGCGCCGACGTGATCTTCGCTGCCGCCGGGGGCACCGGCATCGGCGTTTACCAGGCCGCTAAAGACGCCGGCAAGTTGGCGATCGGCGTCGACAGCAACCAGAACGCGGTGCAGCCCGGCACCATGCTCACGAGCATGGTGAAGCGCGTGGATGTGGCGGTCTACACCGCTTTCAAGGGCGTCAAACCCGGTGTGACGACGCTTGGGTTGAAGGAAGACGGTGTCGATGTCGCCATCGACCCGAACAACGCGAAGCTGGTGACGCCCGAGATGAAGAAGAAGGTCGAAGCGGCGCGGGCCGGCATCATCGACGGCACCATCAAAGTGGTCGACTACATGACCACCGGAAGCTGTTCCTGAACCGGCCGGCCGGTTCGCGATGAACCGCAGTGCAGGGCCGCCCGAAGCGGTGGTCATGCAGGGCATCTGCAAGCGCTTCGGCCCGGTGCAGGCCAACCACGATGTGAACCTGCGGGTGGCGGCCGGCACGGTGCACGGAATCGTCGGTGAGAACGGCGCCGGCAAGAGCACGCTGATGTCGATTCTGTACGGCTTCTACGAAGCCGACAGCGGTGAAATTTCGATTGACGGCAAGGCGGTACGGATACGCGGTTCGGCAGAAGCCATTGCGCTCGGTATCGGCATGGTCCACCAGCACTTCATGCTGGTGGACACGCTTTCGGCACTGGATAACGTGCTGCTCGGTGCCGAGCCCGACTGGCGCTTGCAGCGCGCGCGCGCCACGGTGCGCCCGCGGTTGCAAACGCTGATGCAGGAAACCGGACTCCAGGTGGCGCTGGACGCGCCGGTGTCCGATCTGCCGGTGGGCGAACGCCAGCGGCTCGAAATCCTGAAGGCGCTGTACCGCGGTGCCCGCATCCTGATCCTGGACGAGCCGACCGCGGTGCTGACGCCATCAGAAACCGAAGTGCTGTTCGAGACCCTGCGCGGTCTGCGCGCGCGCGGCTGCACAGTCTTGCTGATCACGCACAAGCTGCGCGAAATCGTGGCGCTGTGCGACGCCGTGACGGTGATGCGCACCGGCACGGTGGTGCTGGACTGCGCCATCGCCGACACCGGCATCGACAAGCTGGCCGAAGCAATGGTGGGGCGCCGCGTGGACCTGGGGCGTAGCACTGCCAGCCACGAAAGCACCCAGACGACGGCGCCAGCCAAGGCGTTGCTGCAGGCCAGCGACATCAGCACCGTCGATGCGCTGGGTGTCGAACGGCTGCACGGCGTCTCGCTCACGCTGCATGCCGGCGAGATCGTCGGCATCGCCGGGGTTTCGGGCAATGGGCAGAGCGAACTGCTGGACGTGCTGTCGGGCTTGCTGGCGCCGCGCCGCGGCAGTCTGCAGGTGGGTGAGCAGCGTTATATCGCGACGCGATGGATCGACCCCCGCGAGGCGCGGGCCCAGCACCTGGCGCACGTGCCCGAAGACCGCCACCGCCGCGGCCTGGTGATGCCGTTTGCGGCCTGGGAGTCGGCCACGCTCGGCTACCACGAGCTGCCGCGTTACGGCCGCCATGGCTGGCTGCGGCGACGCCGCATGCAGGAAGACTGTGCTGAAATGATGCAGCGCTATGACGTGCGCCCACCCAACCCGCAGCTTCGCAGCAGCCTCTTCAGCGGCGGCAACCAGCAGAAGCTGGTGCTGGCCCGTGAAGCTTTTCCGCATCCCCAGGAACCGCGGGTGTTGCTCGTAGGCCAGCCTACGCGCGGGGTCGACATCGGCGCCATCGAATTTATTCACGGCCGGCTGCGTGCGTTGCGCGACGCCGGCGGCGCGGTGCTGGTGGTGTCTTCCGAACTCGACGAGATCCTGGCGCTTGCCGACCGGGTGCTGGTGATGAGCGCCGGGCGCATCGCCGGCGAACTGCCGATAGGGGACTGTACGGAAGCCGCACTCGGCCGGTTGATGGGAGGTGCATGAAGCCCCCACGCTCCCTGTCGGTCGCTGCCCCCCAAGGAGGCGTTCGATTGCGGCCCGGCAGAGCCGGATCCACGGCTCTACTCGGTCAATGCCGTGGTGGGGCCGGCGCACATGGCTAGCAACGCTGCCGAAGTGGAACTGCCGCGCTGGCTCGACGTGGCGGTGCTGCCGCTGGTGAACCTGCTGCTTGCGCTGGCCGTGGCCGGCATCGTCGTCACGCTGGTGGGCTTCGAGCCGCGTCGCGTGCTGGAACTGTTGATCCAGGGCGCGTTCGGGTCCCGCGCGGGCATCAGCTACACCCTGTACTACGCCACCACCTTCATCTTTACCGGGCTGGCGGTGGCGGTGGCTTTCCACGGCGGGCTCTTCAACATCGGTGGCGAAGGACAGGCGCTGATGGGTGGGCTCGGTGCCGGGGTCGCGGCATTGGCTTTCGGTGATGCACTGCCGGCCTGGCTGATGCTGCCGCTGATGGTGCTGACCGCCGCGCTGTTCGGCGGCGTATGGGGCGCGATACCCGGCGCGCTGCAGGCCTGGCGTGGCAGCCATGTCGTCATTACCACCATCATGTTCAATTTCATTGCCTCGGCGGTGCTGTCGTACTTGTTGGTGGGGCCGTTGAAGAAGTCCGGCGACATGACGCCCGAAAGCCGCGCCTTCGCCGCGTCGGCGCACATGCCGGGCGTGCACGAAGCGCTGGCGTGGGCGGGTATCGACTGGCCGCGCACGCCGCTGAACCTGTCGCTGCTGCTGGCGCTGGCGGCCGCGGTGTTCGTGTACCTGTTGCTATGGCGTTCCGGCAGCGGCTATGCCCTGCGCGCCACCGGCTTCGCGCCCGAGGCGGCGCGCTACGCCGGCATTCGGCCCAAGCGATTGATCTTCTGGGCGATGGCGCTGTCAGGCGCGCTGGCGGGCCTGGTCGGCATCAACGAAATCGCCGGCGTGCACGGCCGGCTGCTGGCAGACTTCGTGGGCGGCGCCGGCTTCGCGGGGATCGCGGTGTGTCTGATCGGGCGCAGCCACCCGGTCGGCATCGTTCTCGCATCGGTGCTGTTCGGCGCGTTGTATCAGGGCGGGTCGGAGCTGAGCTTCGAGATCAACGGCTTCAGCCGCGACATGGTGTTCATGCTGCAGGGGCTGATCGTGCTGTTCGCTGGCGCCATGGCGCGCATCGCCGCGCCGGGGCTGCATCGCGCGTGGCGGCTGTTCGGCGGGGGCCGCCAAGGGGCGAGGACCGGCGATGGATGAGGTGCTGATCGGCACGGTGCTCGCCAGCACGCTGCGCGTCTCGGTGCCGCTGATCCTGGCGGCGATGGCCGGCGTGCTGTGCGAGCGCTCCGGCGTGATCGACCTGGGGCTCGAAGGCAAGATGTTGATGACGGCCTTCGCCACCGCCAGCGTCGGCGTCGCCAGCGGGTCGTTGCCGTTGGCACTGGCGGCTTCGTTGGCAGTGGGCGTGGCGTTGTCGATGTTGCACGGCTATGCCTGCGTCAGCCACCGCGGCGACCAGGTGGTGCTGGGCGTCGCCATCACGATGACCGCAGCCGGGTTGACGGTGGTGCTGGGGATTGCGTGGTTCGGGCTTGGCGGGCAAACGCCACCGGTGCCTGACACGGTTCGCTTGCATGGTCATTTCGGCGCCGCCGGGGCGGTGGTCGCGCAGGTGCCGTTGGTTGGCCAGGCGATTGCGCTGGCGCTATTCGGCCACAACTGGATGGTCTACGGCTCGGTCTTGACGGTCGCCCTCGTGTGGTGGCTGCTGTACCGCACCCGCTTCGGGCTGCGGCTGCGCGCGGCCGGCGAGAACCCGGCGATGGTCGACGCGGCTGGGGTCTCGGTGAAAGCGCTGCGCTATCAGGCGCTGGCGTTGAACGGGGGACTCAGTGCGCTGGCGGGTTCGTATCTGGTGCTGGCGCAGAACCCGAGCTTCATTCCGCACATGACCGCGGGCCGCGGCTACATGGCGCTGGCGGCGCTGATCTTCGGCAAGTGGCACCCGCTGGGCGCGCTGCTGGCGTGCTTGCTATTCGGCTTTCTGGATGCGGTGTCGATCCGGTTGCAAGGCGTCAGCGTGCCGGGGATCGGCGCGGTGCCGGTGCAGGCAATCCAGGCGCTGCCGTATGTGTTGACAGTGGTGCTGCTGGCGGGTTTCATCGGTCGCGCGGTGGCGCCGGCCGCGCTCGGGAGACCGTATGTCAAAGAACGATAAATGGGCCCCCAAGCTCGCTTCGCTCGCGCCCCCCCGAGGGGGAGCACTTCCGCCTTCGGGCGGCCGTGCGGCGGAAGTGATCGCTGCTGCGTTGATCGACGCCGCCCGCACCGCCCGCACGCACTCGCATTCGCCGTACTCGCAGTTCGCCGTGGGCGCCGCAGTCCTCGACGAGCAGGGCCGCGTCCATGCCGGCTGCAACGTCGAGAACGCGGCCTACCCGCAGGGTTGGTGTGCCGAGACCTCGGCACTCGCGGCCATGGTCGGCTCGGGCGGGAAGCGCGTGCTGGCTGCGCTGGTGTACGGCGTCTCTGAGCATCCGGTCACGCCTTGCGGCGGCTGCCGCCAGCGGCTGCGTGAGTTCGCTTCCGACGACTGCCCCGTGTGGGTTGCCGGGCCGGCAGGCATCATCGCCACTTTCACACTCGGCGACTTGCTGCCGAGCAGCTTTGGACCGCATCATCTGAGCCCATGACAGCGCCGATCGACACCACCGCCGGCATCCTGCGCGAACGACTCGGCAGACGCCGCCCCCGCATCGCCGTGTTGCTGGGTTCGGGCTGGGCGCTGTTCGCCGATCGCGTCGACGACGCGATCGACATGCCCTATGCCGAGTTGCCGGCGTTCCCGGCGCTGGCCGTGGGTGGCCACAAAGCGCTGCTGCGCGCCGGGCGCATCGGCAGCGTCGAGTTGCTGGTGCTGGCCGGCCGCAAGCATGCCTATGAGACCGGCCGCGTCGACACCATGAGCGGCGCGATCCGCAGCCTGGCCGCGGCCGGCATCGACACCCTGGTGCAGACCAACGCCGCCGGCAGCCTCGACTTCGCCATGCGCCCGGGCGAGCTGATGCTGATCACCGACCACCTGAATCTGCCGCAGCGCTCGCCGCTGTGGGGCGAAGGCGGCGACGCACGCTTCCAGGACATGACTGCCGCGTACGACGAGACACTGCGCGAGCAGGCGCTGCAGGCCGCCAAGGCGCAGGGCGTGCACCTGCACGAGGGCGTCTACGCCTGGGTCATGGGCCCGCAGTTCGAAACTCCGGCCGAGATCCATATGCTGCAGGTGTTGGGCGCGCGGGCGGTCGGCATGAGCACGGTGCCGGAAACCATCGTTGCCCGGCATGCCGGGCTGCGCGTGCTGGCGCTGTCGATGTTGACCAACCTGGGTGCCGGCATGGGACCCGAAACCTTGAGCCACGCCCACACGCTGGCCACCGCCAACGAGTCCGGCACCCGCGCCGTGGAGTTGCTCGCGGCAGTGGTCGAAGCGATCGGAGCCGGCGGAGCATCCACATCATGACCACCGCCGAGACCGGCGTGTCCGAAGACCCGGCCGCTGAACGCTCGCGCATGCGCAAAGATGCCCGCACCGCATTGGCCTGCCTCGACCTGACAAGCCTGAACGACGACGACACGCCGCTCACGATCGAACGCCTGTGCGCGCGCGCCACTGGTTCCTACGGCACCGTGGCTGCGGTCTGCGTCTGGCCGCGCTTCGTGAAGCAGGCGCGCTCGTTGCTGCCGCCGTCGATCGCAGTGGCGGCGGTGGCCAACTTTCCTGACGGCGGCAGCGACCGCGGGCTGGCCGTGCGCGACACCGCGGAGATCGCGGCTGCCGGTGCACAGGAAGTCGACCTGGTGCTGCCCTGGCGCGAACTGGCGATGGCCGACACGCTGTTGCGCGCGGTGCGCCGCGAATGCATCGGGCTCGGCTTGAAGGTGATCCTGGAAACCGGCGAGCTGAACGACCCGGTATTGATCGAACGCGCTTGCCGCATCGCACTCGACGGCGGTGCCGACTTCTTGAAGACCAGCACCGGCAAGACCGCCCGCAGCGCCACACCGGAAGCGGCGCGCCTGATGCTGCGGGCGATTCGCGACGATGGCGCTGCCAGCACCCGCGTCGGCTTCAAGCCGGCCGGTGGCATCCGCACCGTGCCAGACGCGGCGATCTACATCACGTTGTTCCAGGAAATGCTGGGTGCGGCGGCACTGTCGCCAAAGCGCTTTCGCATCGGTGCCAGCAGCCTGCTCACCGACATCGAAGCCGTGCTGGCCGACGAGCCGGGTCACGCCGCGCCGGCCGCAGCGGCAGACAACAGCTATTGACCGACCGAACCGGGACCCCCGCTCGTCATGCGCAAGAACCTGCTCCTTTCGTTGACCGTTGCACTGTTGCTGAGCGCCTGCGCCAGCGCGCCGCAGGGCCCGGTCAAGCTGACGATCCTGGCGATCAACGACTTCCACGGCAACCTGATGCCGCCGCAGGGCGGTATCCGCGTGAAAGACCCCGCTGACCCGCGCCCGACCGGCTTCAAGACCGTTACGGTGCCGGCTGGGGGCGCCGAATACCTGGCCACCGCGGTCGCCCAACTGCGGGCGGCCAACCCCAACCATGTCTTTGTCGCCGCTGGCGACCTGATCGGCGCTTCGCCGCTGCTCTCGGCCCTGTTCCACGATGAACCTACGGTCGAAGCGATGGGCTTGATGGGACTCGAGATCTCGTCGGTCGGCAACCACGAGTTCGACAAGGGCAGCGCCGAACTGCTGCGCATGCAGCACGGCGGCTGCAACCCGGTGGACGGCTGCAAAGGCCCGAGCGGCAGCTTCAAGGGAGCCAGCTACACCTACCTGGCTGCCAGCACCATCGACACCAACACCGGCAAGACGCTGCTGCCGGCCTACACCGTGCGCAGGTTTGAAGGCGTGCCAGTAGCCTTCATCGGCCTGACGCTGAAGGGCACACCCGACATGGTGGTGCCGGCCGGCGTGGCCGGGCTGCAGTTCAGGGACGAAGCCGAAACCGTCAACGAATTAGTGCCGCAGTTGCAGGCGCAGGGCATCGAAGCGATCGTGGTGCTGATCCACGAAGGCGGCGTGCCGGTGGGCGACTACAACGACTGCCCAGGCATCAGCGGCGCCATCGTCGACATCGTCAAGCACTTCGACAAGGCTGTCGACATCGTCATCAGCGGCCACACCCACCGCGCCTACAACTGCCGCATCGATGGCCGGCTCGTTACCAGCGGCGACAAGTACGGCACCATCGTTACCAGCATCGGTCTGCTGCTCGATCGCAGAACCCACGACGTGATCAGCGCGGTGGCCGACAACCACCTGGTGCGCCACGACACCTATGCCCGCGACCCGGCGCAGACTGCGCTGATAGCGGGCTACGCGAAGCTGGCGGTGCCGCTGGCCAAGCGCGTGGTGGGCACACTGGGCGCCAGTTTGCCAAAGACCACCAACCCGGCCGGCGAAAGCCCGCTGGGGCAGGTGATCGCCGACGCGCAACTGGCAGCCACGCGCAAAGCCTCAGAGGGCGGGGCGCAGATCGCCTTTATGAACGCCGGTGGCATCCGCACCGCGCTGCTTCGGCCTGACGACGGGCAGCTTCGATACGAACAGCTGTTCGCGGTGCAACCGTTCTACAACAACCTGGTGACGATGACGCTGAGCGGCGCACAGATCGTGCGCGTGCTGGAGCAGCAGTGGAAGAACCCGGCGTACAGCCGCATCATGGAAGTCTCGAAGGGCTTCGCCTACACCTGGGACGCGTCGCGCCCACCCGGCGCGCGGGTGGTGCCGGGCAGCGTGATGATCGACGGCGAGCCCGTTGAGCCGGGCACTGCGTACCGCGTCACCGTCAACAGCTTCATGGCCAGTGGCGGCGACGGCTATACCGTCTTCAACCAAGGCACCGGGCGCGTCACCGGGGGCATGGATGTCGATGCGCTGGAAGCCTATGTGGCTGCGCATCCGAACTTGCAGCCCGACTCGCAAGAGCGGGTCAGTCGGAAAGAGTGAGGGCGACAAGGTTGCTCGCATCCGCGCCGAATCACGCCTCCCGTCGCATCCCCGATTGCCCTCTTCACATGATCCGAGCTGAACGTTTGACGGCAACGCTCGAGGGCGATTTCGTCGTCTTCCTGATCGGCATGCGCATCAACAAACCGCTGTATGTGCACAAGTGGCTGCCGGTGGTCAACGCGATGCCGCGCATGATCAAGGAGCTCTATCGACAGCCCGAGCTGGGTTTTCTGGGTGGCGAATTCTGGTTTTCGCGCACGGTTCTCGTGTTGCAGTACTGGCGTTCCATGGAGCAGCTTCTGGCCTACGCGGCCAACCGGCAGGCAGAGCACCTGCCGGCCTGGCGGGCTTTCAACCAGGCAGTGGGAACCGACGGATCCGTCGGCATCTGGCACGAGACCTACGCCGTTGCGCCTGGCCGCTACGAAAGCATTTACCTGAACATGCCGCCCTTCGGACTCGGCAGAGCCGGCGTGTTGCGGCAGGCGAGCGGCCGCCGCGCTTCCGCGGCGGGGCGGCTGGGTGATGATCTGCCTGAAGCCCACTGATGCCGCTGATGCACAAGACCTTGAAATGGAACTCGCCGGTGGTTGGCGCTGTTGTCAGCACGGCGTTTGCCATCGCTGGCTGCAGCTCGCTGAAGCCGGTTGCCGACGCCACCACGTTGGCCCAGCCCGCCCCCGGCGCGTCACAAGCCTGGCAATACCCCGCCTCCGAATTTCCGACCATGTGCCTGGTGCTTGAGCGTGGCGGCAACGCGCGCTTCGTCGGTGGCTTCCTGTACTTCAACCCGTCGAGCTGGCGCATGGACCCGAGCAGCGGCCTGACGGTGCTGATGGTCGGCGGCGGCAAGCTGCCGATGGCGCCAGCGTCGCTTGCGCCGCCCACCGCAGCGGGCGCGAAGACAGCCGTTGCAAGGGTCGACGAAGACGCGCGCACTGTCAGCTACCGCATCGACTCCCACACCAACGCGATCGACTTCGGCGGCTTCGCGTTCTTCCGCACCGACCGCTGCACCGCACCGTGATCGATGGTGGATCGTCGACACGCGGGTTTGCCCGCTGCGCAGGCGGGCGCGCATCGGCATACTGGCCTCGCGATTTCCGCGACCACACCAGGGCCGAACCATGCGCAGCTTCAATGTCCTTGCCATCAGCACCGCATTCGTCGCCGGTATCGCCGTTTCGCCGCTGCTGTGGCAACAGTTGGCCGAGGTCCACGCCGAAGCCGCGCCGCTGGTACCGATGGTGATCGACTTGGCCGCGCTGTCGCACGCCGAACTGCCCACCACCGGCAACAAGGAAATGAACGCGCGCGGGCTCGTCACCACCGACAACGCCACCATCGGTATCCAGTCGGGCAACGTCGCCAAACACATGCACCCGAAGACCGATGAGATCCAGTACATCATCGAAGGCAGCGGTGCGATGTGGCTCGGTGGTGAACGCAAGGCCTTCAAGCCCGGCACGCTGATCATCATTCCCAAGGGCACCGCGCACGGCGGTACGCTGGTGGAAAGCGGCCCGGTGAAGGCGCTGGCGATCAAGATTCCGCCGCAGCCTGCCGGCGACACGGTTTTCCTGACGAACTGATCGACCCACCCGCCATGCTGCAACTGCGCCCGAGTTGCGAGCACTGCAACAAACCGCTGCCGCCGGCCTCGACCGAGGCGCGCATCTGCAGCTACGAATGCACATTTTGCGCTGACTGCGCTTTCGGCGTGCTGTCCGACGTGTGCCCGAACTGTGGCGGCGGTTTCGCGCCGCGGCCCATCAGGCCTGCTACAGACCGCGTGCGCGGCAACTTCCTGGGCCGGGACCCGGCCGGAACCACTGTCAAACACCGGCCGATCGACCCGGCGGTGCAGCGGGCGTTGGTGGCGGCCATTGGTGCACTGCCGCCCGAGCGGCGCTGAGTCCAGGGCCGCGCTTGAGGGCGACGTCGGTGCGGTCGCAAGCGCCGATCCTGGCGCAAGAAGTCATTCGCGCCCAGCGGGACCACGGTACGCTGAGCGCCGCGCAGATCCAGGCCTTCGTCGACGGCCTGACGGCTTCAGGCGCCGCCGGCTGGAGCGAAGGCCAGATCGCAGCGCTGGCGATGGCGGTGTTGCTGCGCGGCCTCGATCCCGGCGCCACCACCACCCTGACGCAAGCCATGACCCGCTCCGGCACGGTGCTCGACTGGTCGCAGGCCGCGTTGCCGGGGCCGGTGCTGGACAAGCATTCCACCGGTGGGGTCGGCGACAAGGTCAGCCTGTTGCTGGCGCCAATCGTGGCGGCCTGCGGCGGCTTCGTGCCGATGATCAGCGGGCGCGGCCTGGGCCACACCGGTGGCACGCTCGACAAGCTGGAAGCACTGCCGGGCTACCGCACCGAGGTGCCGCACGACACGCTGCTGACCACCTTGCGCACCGCGGGCTGCGCCATCGTCGGTGCCTCGGCCGAACTGGCGCCGGCCGACCGCCGGCTGTACGCCGTGCGCGACAGCACGGCCACCGTCGAGAGCGTGCCGCTGATCACCGCCAGCATCTTGTCGAAAAAACTGGCAGCCGGCCTGCAGGCGCTGGTGCTGGACGTGAAGCTCGGCAGCGGCGCCTTCACGCCCACCCTCGAAGCGGCACGCACACTGGCACGCAGCCTGGTGCAGGTGGCGCGCGGCGCGGGCTTGACAGCGCGGGCGCTGATCACCGATATGAACCAGGTGCTGGGCCACAGCGCGGGCAATGCGCTGGAAGTGCGGGAGGCCATCGACTACTTGAAAGGCGTCGAGCGAGAGCCGCGCCTGCACGAAGTGACGATGGCGCTCGCGGCTGAACTGCTGCAACTCGGTGGGCTCGCGGCCACGGTCGACAAAGGACGGCGCCAGGCCGCGCGCGTGCTCGCGTCCGGCGCAGCGGCCGAGCACTTCGCGCGCATGGTTGCGGCGCTGGGGGGTCCGGCCGATGTGCTGACCGATGCGCGCTTGCCCGTGGCTGCGGTGAAAGTCGATGTGCCGGCATTGGCGGCTGGCATGGTCGAAGCCGTTGATGTGCGCGCGCTGGGTTTGGCGGTCGTGCGGCTCGGTGGTGGTCGAACCCGGCCGGGCGCAGCGATCGATCCGGGTGTGGGTCTGACCCATGTTGCGGTGCCCGGGCAACGCGTGCAGGGTGGTCAAGCCATCGCCGTGGTGCATGCGGCCACCGTGGCCGATGCCGAGCAGGCGATACACGCCGTGCAACGTGCGCTGCGGGTGTCGGCGGCTTCGTTGTGCCAAGCGCCTGGCAAGGGGTCGGTGGTGTGGGAA
>JALYUN010000361.1 GCA_030853725.1 Pseudomonadota bacterium
GCGAGACGCTGATCCGCGAAAGCGGCGCCAACCACCTGATCCTGCGCACCAGCTGGGTTTACGCCGCGCGCGGCGGCAACTTCGCCCGCACCATGCTGCGGCTGGCGGCCGAGCGCGAAGCGCTCAATGTCATCGCAGACCAGTTCGGCGCCCCCACCGGTGCCGAGTTGCTGGCCGACGTGACCGCGCATGCGGCTTTGCGCGTGTTGGCCACGCCACAGTTGTGCGGCACCTACCACTGCACCGCAGCCGGTGAAACCCACTGGCATGGCTATGCCAGCTACGTCATCGAATGGGCGCGCGCCCGCGGTCATTCGGTCAAGGTGCCGGCGGACGCGGTGCGGCCGATCGCCACTGCCAAGTACCCAACGCCGGCCGCTCGCCCGCTGAATTCACGGCTCGACTGCGGCCGCCTGCAATCGACCTTCGGCTTCACGTTGCCGCACTGGCAGGCCGGTGTGGAAAGAATGCTGTGCGAAGTCCTCACGTCGACCTGATACCTCGACCGACTGCAACGGTCTCAGCTAACTTAGCCACACTGCGCTTTATGCACACCGTCAACGTCCACGAAGCGAAGTCGCGCCTGTCTCAGTTGTTGGCCCTGGTGGAATCAGGTCAGGAAGTCCTGATAGCCCGCACCGGCAAACCTGTCGCCAGGTTGTCGCCGCTGCAGCCGAAGGCCAAGCAGCGACGCCTGGGGCTGCTCGGCAACACGGTTCAGGTTCCGGACGACTGGTACGCACCGCTACCGGACGCGGTGCTGGCGTCGTTCCAGGGTCAAAGCGCGGGCTCGCCTTGATCCTGCTGCTTGACACCCACATCCTGTTGTGGGCGGTCGGGCCGGCATACCGTCTTCCTTCGGACACACGTGATGCGCTTGCCGACCCCGACAACACAGTGCTGTTTCGGCAGTCAGCATCTGGGAAGTGGCGATCAAGAGCGCATCGGGTCGCGCAGACTTCAACAACGATCCGGCACGCATCGCCCAGGCCGCGCGCGATCAAAACTTTACCGAGTTGCCGATCACGGCCCGGCACGTCGCGCAGGTGATGCATCTGCCCGCGCTGCATGCCGATCCGTTCGACCGACTGCTGCTGGCCCAAGCGCTGGTCGAGCCAGCCTGGCTTTTCACCGCAGACCTCGAACTGATCCGCTACGGTGGGCCCATCCGACCTGTTTCGCCCAACGCACCCAGCGCACCCGGCAGAAAATCATGACCCGCAAAGGCATCTCCCTTGCCGAAATCGAACGCGCGCCAACCGAAGTGCGGGACTCAGCGTCGGCCTGGACTTCGCCATGACCACCGCCACGCTCTACAACCAGAGCGGCCACCACACCCCGGCAATACCGAAGTCCAACCTGCCGCCCGAAGTGAAGAAGATCGTCGTCGTCGGCGGGGGCTCTGCCGGCTGGATGACTGCGCTGCTGCTGGGCGACGCACTCGTTGCCAGCGGCATTCAGGTCCAGGTGCTCGAATCCGACAGCGTCGCCGCCATCGGCGTCGGTGAAGGCTCCACCCCGTGGATGCGCGGGTACTTCGAGCAACTCGGCATCGCCGAAGCCGAATGGATGCCGGCTTGCAACGCCACCTACAAGTGCGGCATCCGGTTCGACGGCTGGTCCACGCGGCCGGGCTTCGAAAGCTATTTCCACCCGTTCGCTTCGATGCTGGACAACCTGACGATGACGCCCTTCACGCACAACGTGCAGGCGCGCATCAACGGTGCCGACGTGGCTGCGCACCCCGACCGCTTCTTCATTGCCACCGAGCTGGCCCGGCAGCACCTGGCACCGAAAGCCGATCACCGATTTCCTTTCGATGTCTGGTACGCCTATCACTTCGACGCCGCGCTGCTGGGGCAGTTTCTGCAGCGCAAGGCGATCGAGCGCGGCGTGCAACGCACCGTTGGTCACGTCGAAGGCGTGCAGTTGAACGAGCGCGGCGACATCGCGTCGGTGCGCACGCGCGACGGGCAGGAGGTGACCGGAGATTTTTTCATCGACTGCAGCGGCTTCGCCGGGCTTCTGATTCAGCAAGCGCTCGGCACGCCGTGGGTCCCCTACGGTGGCAATCTCTACAACGACCGCGCGGTGGCGCTACCCACGCCGATCGGCACCGCGCTGCCGTCGCAGACCGTTTCTACCGCCATGCGCCACGGCTGGAAGTGGCAGATTCCGCTGACCAACCGCTTTGGCAACGGCTATGTCTACAGCTCGGCTTTCTGCACCGCCGACGAAGCCGAACGTGAACTGCGGCAGGACCTTGGCCTGCTGGAATCCGAGGTACCGGCGCGGCATCTGGAAATGCGCGTCGGTCGTGTTACGCAGCACTGGAATCGCAACTGCGTCGCCGTCGGGCTGTCGCAGGGCTTCATCGAACCGCTGGAAGCCACCGCATTGCTGTTCGTGCAGCGCACCGCTACGGCGTTCCTGGAAGCGTTTGAAGAAGGCGACTTGAGCGAAGCTGTACGCAACCGTTTCAACGACCGCATCAACGAACACTTCGAAGGCACACGCGACTACATCGTCACCCACTACAAGACCAACTCGCGCAGCGACACCGACTACTGGCGCGCCAATGCCGCCAACACCGACCTTTCAGATCCGCTTCAAGCGTTATTGGCGCAATGGCAGTCGGGCCGCAGCATCGGCGCCGGCATCGACCAGCAGCGTTTCGGCCGCGGCTACCCGGTGTTCTCTTGGTATTGTCTGTTGGGGGGCATGGGCCTGTTCCCCGGCGCCGGCGACTTGCGTGCACCAACACCGCAAGAAGCCCGATTCAGCATGGCCGAGGTCGGCAACCTGTTGCAGCGCAGCGCACTCAACTTCCGCCCTCACCGCGAGGTGCTGGCGGCGATTCCGCCGCAGCGGCAGGAAGCTTCGCTGCAACTGTATTTCTGGTGAGCCGCGAGCGGCAACAATCCATCCACGAACCATCCAACGACAAGACACCATGACGCGCAAAGGCATCATCCTGGCCGGCGGCTCCGGCAGCCGGCTGCACCCCGCCACGCTGGCCATCAGCAAACAACTGCTGCCGGTCTACGACAAGCCGATGGTTTACTACCCGTTGTCGACCTTGATGCTCGCGGGCATGCGCGATGTGCTGCTGATCAGCACACCCCAAGACACGCCGCGCTTCGAGTCGTTGCTGGGCGACGGCAGCCGCTGGGGCATGCAGATCAGCTATTGCGTGCAAGCCAGCCCCGACGGGCTGGCGCAGGCCTTCTTCCTGGGCCGCGACTTCGTCGGTGGCGGGCCGAGTGCATTGGTACTGGGCGACAACATCTTCTATGGCCACGACCTGGCGCCGCAGCTTGCACGCGCCGACGTGCGCGGAGAAGGCGCCACCGTTTTCGCGTACCACGTGCACGACCCCGAACGTTACGGCGTGGTCGAATTCGACGCCACGCGGCGTGCGCTCAGCATCGAAGAAAAGCCGAAGAAACCGAAGAGCAATTACGCCGTTACCGGCCTGTATTTCTACGATGAGCAGGTCTGCGACATCGCAGCTTCCATCAAACCCAGCCACCGTGGCGAACTCGAGATTACCGAGGTCAACGCCCAATACCTGCGCCAGTCGCAACTGAACGTCGAGATCATGGGCCGCGGCTATGCCTGGCTCGACACCGGCACGCACGACAGCTTGCTGGAAGCCGGCCAGTTCATTGCCACGCTGGAAAAGCGCCAGGGCCTGAAGGTAGCCTGCCCCGAAGAGATCGCCTACCGCGCTGGCTGGATCGACGCTGCGCGGGTCGAGGAACTGGCCGCGCCGATGATGAAGAACAGCTATGGCCAGTACCTGATGCAGATCATCAAAGAACAAGTGTTCTGAGCATGAAGTTGCTTCCCACCACCCTCCCCGGCGTTGTCATCGTCGAGCCCTCGGTCTACACCGACGAGCGCGGCTGGTTCATGGAAAGCTTCAACGAAGCGCGCTTCAACAGCGCCCTGGTGGCCTTGGGTTTGCCACCAGCGCGGCGCTTCGTGCAGGACAACCATTCCTGTAGCGAAGCGGGTGTGCTGCGGGGTCTGCATTACCAGCTGCCGCCGCATCCGCAGGGCAAGCTGGTGCGGGTGGTGGCCGGAGCTGTGGTCGATGTCGCGGTCGACATTCACCGTGGATCGGCCACGTTCGGGCAGTGGGTGGCGGTCGAATTGACCGCTGCAAACCACCGTCAACTCTGGATTCCCGAAGGCTACGCCCACGGGTTCGCCTCGATGCAAGACGGCACGCATTTCCTGTACAAAACGACCGACGTGTACGCGAAAGATTGCGAACGCAGCATTCGCTGGGACGACCCCGCACTCGGCATCGACTGGCAACTGCCGCCGGGCCTGATGCCGAAGGTCGCCACCAAAGACGCCGAAGCACCGGGGCTCGCGCAGGCCGATGTGTTCGCGTCTTGAGCACCGCGCGCCGAACCCATCCGCTATTTTTCGAAGGAGAACTGCATGACCCTGATTCGCCGCCGTTTCGTCACCACCCTGGCAGTTGCTTCACTGGCCGCATTTACGGTTCCGGCTGCTCACGCTGCCGACCAGTTCATCAACATCCTCACCGGCGGCACCAGCGGCGTGTACTACCCGCTGGGCGTGGCGCTGTCGAAGATCTACGCCGAAAAGATCCCGGGCGTGCGGACGCAGGTGCAGTCCACCAAGGCCTCGGTCGAAAACCTGAACCTGCTGCAGACCGGCCGCGGTGAATTGGCGCTGGCACTGGGCGACTCGGTCAAGTCGGCGTGGGAAGGCGACGCCGAAGTGGGTTTCCCGAAGAAGCTCGACAAGCTGCGCGGTGTGGCTGCGGTCTATCCCAACGTGATCCAGATCGTGGCGTCGCAGGCCAGCGGGGTCAAGACCTTCGCCGACCTGAAGGGCAAGAGCCTTTCGGTAGGTGCCCCGAAGTCGGGCACCGAAGTCAACGCGCGCCGCATCTTCGAAGCCGAAGGCATGTCGTACAAGGACTTGTCGAAGACCGAATACCTGCCCTTCGGTGAGTCGGTCGAACTGATCAAGAACCGCCAACTCGACGCCACCTTGCAGTCGGCCGGCCTGGGCGTGTCCTCGATCCGCGACTTGGCCAGTTCGCTGCCGGTGAACATCGTCTCGGTGCCGGCCAGCGTGGTCGAAAAGCTCGGCGCGCCGTTTGTCGCCACCACCATTCCGGCCAACACCTACACCGGTCAGACGAGCGATGTGCCGACGGTGGCGGTGGTGAATTTCCTGGTCACGCGCGAAGGCGTCTCCGACGAGATCGTCTATCAGATGACCAAACAACTGTTCGAGAACCTGGACCAGATGGTTGCCGCGCACAAAGCTGCCGCCGCGATCTCGCTGAAGACCGCGATTCAGGGCATGCCGATTCCGCTGCACCCCGGCGCCATGCGCTACTACAAGGAAAAGGGTCTGATCAAGTAAGCAGGGCTGGCTCTGACGATGGCTGCCGAAAACCAAACGCCACACGGCGACGCGCTGCTGCAGGAAGTGCCGGGTGCGGCACCGCACGGCGGCACCCAGCCGGGTTCGGACCAAGGCAATGACCACGACCCGCTCGGCGGCGGCTTTCCGCCGGGCATTGTCGGAACGCTGCTGTTCGGATTGGCACTGGCGTTCTCGGCGTTCCAGATCGCCACCGCCGCGCACATCATCGACCTGCCGAGCCAGGTGGTGCGTGCAGTGCACGTGGGCTTCCTGCTGATGCTGGTGTTTCCCTTGATGGCCGCGGCGCGCGGCGACGCGCCGCCGCTGCGGGCGCTGGCCTGGGTGGCGTCTGCGCTGGCCGCCGCCATTGCCACTTACCAGTGGGTGGAGTACAGCGCGCTGCTGCTGCGCGCCGGCGACCCCAACACCATGGACATGGTGGTCGGCGTGGTGCTGATGGTGCTGCTGTTCACCGCTGCCTGGCGCGTGATGGGGCCGGCACTGCCCATCATCTCAGGCACGTTCCTGGCCTATTGCCTGTTCGGCCAATACCTGCCGGCGCCGCTGAACCACCGGGGCTACGACTTCACGCAGGTCATCGACCACATGGCTTTCGGCACCGAAGGCATCTACGGCATTCCGACCTATGTGTCGTCGAGCTATATCTTTCTGTTCATCCTGTTCGGCGCCTTCCTGGAAAAGGCCGGGATGATCACCCTGTTCACCGACGTCGCTCTCGGCCTGTTCGGCAGCCGTCGCGGTGGCCCGGCCAAGGTGGCGGTCGTGTCGTCAGCGCTGATGGGCACCATCAGTGGCTCGGGCGTGGCCAACGTCGTCACCACGGGCCAGTTCACGATTCCGCTGATGATCCGCTACGGCTACCGCCGGGCCTTTGCGGGCGGGGTCGAGGCCACGGCTTCGATGGGCGGGCAGATCATGCCGCCGGTGATGGGCGCAGTCGCCTTCATCATGGCCGAAACGCTGGACGTGCCCTACCACGCGATCGTCCAGGCCGCGGTGATTCCAGCAGTGCTGTATTTCATGTCGGCGTTCTGGATGGTGCATCTGGAAGCCGGCCGCGCCGGGCTGGTCGGGCTGTCGAAAGACGAACTGCCGTCACCCCTGCGCGCGTTGAAAGAGCGCTGGTATCTGATCCTGCCGCTGGCGGTATTGGTGGCACTGCTGTTCAGCGGCTACACGCCGCTGTTCGCCGGCACCGTGGGGCTGGCGCTGACGGTGATGCTGATCTTGGGCGGATCGGTGGCGCTGGGCATTCCCGGTACTGCGCTGCGCGTGGTCTTCTGGGTCGGGCTCGGGCTGGTGGCGGCTTCGTTCGAACGCTTCGGCATGCCGGCGCTCAGCCTGGGTATTGCCGGGTTGATTGCCGTTTGCCTGTTCAACAAGGGTGGACGCGACACGCTGCTGTTGTGCCGCGACAGCCTGGCCGAAGGCGCCAAGACCGCCCTGCCGGTGGGCATTGCCTGTGCCATCGTCGGGATCATCATCGGCACCATGACGCTGACCGGCGCCGCCAACACCTTTGGGCAGTTCGTGGTGGCGGTAGGCAAGAACAGCTTGTTTCTGTCGCTGCTCCTGACGATGGTGGTGTGCCTGGTGCTGGGCATGGGCATCCCGACCATTCCCAACTACATCATCACCAGTTCCATCGCCGGGCCGGCGCTGTTGGCGCTGGGCGTGCCGCTGCTGGTCAGCCACATGTTCGTCTTCTACTTCGGCATCCTGGCCGACCTGACGCCGCCGGTGGCGCTGGCCTGTTTTGCGGCCGCGCCGATCGCCCGGGAACGTGGGCTCTTGATCTCGATCCAGGCCATCAAGGTGGCCGC
>JALYUN010000023.1 GCA_030853725.1 Pseudomonadota bacterium
GTCCAGCGGCGTGCGCACCGGGTCGCGGTCCATTGCGTTGATCGGGCGTCGCACCATCGGCTGCGGGGTCACGTCGTCGAGTGGCCCCATCCGGTCCATCGGCTCGCCTTGCGAGTCGACCACCCGGCCGAGCAGGCCGGCGCCAACCGGCAAGTGCAGCCCGCGGTCTTCGCTGCGGCGCCAGGGGTGATTCAGTGCGCCGAAGCAAGGCGGCGTGGCCGGCGCCAGGCGCGGCACCACGCGCGCACCACTGGCCAGGCCGTGCAGATCACCGGTGGGCATCAGGAAAGCACGGTCGCCGTGAAAGCCCACCACCTCGGCCAGCACCGGCTGCTGGCCGGCCGAGTGCAGTTCGCAGATCGAGCCCACCGGCACGCGAATGCCGGCGGCTTCCAACACCAGCCCGGTGACGCGCAGCAGCGTGCCCACCGATTCCAGCGCCTGGGTGCCGTCGGCGTGGTTCTGCAGGTCGCCGAGGTAGCGCTGCCAGGCGGCGCCGCGATCGGACAGGCGCTGCGTCAGCGGAATCTGCGGCGTGATCGGCGGTGTCATGGCGCGACCGCTGCGTCGCCTGCCGCGGTTCCGGGCGCTGCGAACGGAAGATCGACGCCGAGCGCCGCAACCGCCAGCGCCCAGCGGCTTTCGATGCGGGCGTCCACTGCGCCGACCTCGCTGTGCACCAGCACACCGCCACGTTCGATGGTGTCGTTGGGTACGAGTCGCGCACCGCGCGCGGCCAGTGCTTCTTCAGCACCTTCGGCCACCAGCGGCAGGTCGTGCGGATGCACCTGCACGCTGATGTGGCGGGCGCTGAAAAGAATCGCCTCGACGGCTTCAGCCGCAACGGTGGCCACCAGTTCAGGGCGTTGCTGCAGTTCGCAGCGCAGCACCTGACGGCCCAGCATTGCAGCGGTGCGGGCGAGCGACTGCGCGATCTCGGAGTCGAGCGCATTCAACTGCGCGTCGAAGCCGTTCAGCAGCGCGCCGATCTGGGCGGTGGCCTGCTGCGCGAAGCTTTGCTTGAAACTTTCCAGCGCCACCAATCCGTCGCGATAGCCTTCCTGGTAGCCCGCCTGCCGGGCAGCGGTGACGCGCGCCTGCCATTCAGCCACGGTCAAGTCTCGCGGTGCTTCCGGAGCGCTCGGTGCAGCGTCCCGCGGCGACTGGCGCCGCTCGGTGCCGCCGAAGCTGCCCGGCTGCCAACTTGAGAAGCCATTGCCCAGTTCCTCGGCCGGAATGAAGCGCCCATAGCCCGTGCCGGCTTTGGAGCCTTCCGGCGGCGGCACGTTCTTGTAGCCCGACTGCTTGCTCATTCAACCCGTCCGCGGAAGAACGCGATGCGCAGCGAGTCGACGCGAGGCGCAGCGGTCATACGAATTGTTCGTCGCTGCCACCGCTGGCCAGCACGATCTGGCCTTCGTCTACCAGCCGGCGCACGATCTTGAGCAGCTCTTTCTGCTCGGCTTCGACTTCCGACAGCCGCACCGGGCCACGCGCGTCCAGATCTTCGCGCAGCGTCTCGGCGGCGCGGGTCGACATGTTCTTGAAGATTTTCTCGCGCAGCACCGGCGTGGCGCCCTTCAACGCGATTACCAGCGATTCGCTCTGCACTTCCTTCATCAGCGATTGGATGCCCTTGTCGTCGATCTTCTCGATGTCGTCGAAGGTGAACATGTTGTCCATGATCTTCTGCGCCAGTTCGTTGTCGGCTTCGCGCACGAAGTCCAGCACCGAGGTCTCGACCAGACTGCCCAGCATGTTGAGAATCTCGGCCGCCGTCTTGGCGCCACCGAGCGATGCCTTGCGTGAGCGTTCACCGCCGGCCAGCACCTTGCTCATGACTTCGTTCAGGTCGCGCAGCGCGGCCGGCTGAATGCCGTCGAGCGTGGCGATGCGCACCATCACCTCGTTACGTTGGCGTTCCACGAACAGCTTCAACACATCAGCGGCCTGATCGAACTCCAGGTGCACCAGGATCGCGGCCACGATCTGCGGGTGCTCGTTGCGCAGCAACTCTGCCACCGAGGTCGGATCCATCCACTTCAGGCTTTCGATGCCGGTGATGTCGTTGCCCTGCATGATCCGGTCGATCAGCAGCGCCGCCTTGTCTTCACCCAGCGCCTTGCGCAGCACGCTCTTGACGTACTCGTTGGTGTCGGGCACCAACATGCTTTCCTTGTCGGCCATCGCATGAAACTCGTCCATCACGTTTTCGACGCGTTCACGCGTGACGGCCTTCATGCGGGCGATGGTCTCGCCCAGGCGCTGCACTTCTTTCGGCGCCAGGTGCTTGAAGACCCCGGAAGCTTCTTCTTCGCCCAGGCTCATCAGCAGGATGGCGGCGTTCTCGAGCCCGGTCTCGTCCAGTGGTGCGGCGGCCATCAGACTTCGTTGTTGACCCAGCCACGCACGATGTGCGCGACCGCGGCCGGGTTCTGCTTGGCCAGTGCACGGGCCGCCGTCAACTTGCTATCGTCACGCGGCATGGCGATAGCCGGTGCGGCCGTCGGGGCGGCGGCGACCACGGCGAGGCCGGTGTCGCCATCGACCACTTCGTCGACCGTGCTGCCCGGCGGCGGCAGCGCAGGCGGCGCCAGCACCACGTTCAGCGCCGGCTTGATGTAGCGCGAAACCAGCACCAGCGCGACCAGTCCCAGCGCCAGGGGTGCGGCGGCGGTCTTCAACAGGTCGATCAGCCAGCCCTGTTTCCACAACGGCGCTTCTTCGACGGGCGGTGCGGTCTCGACGCGAAATGGCGCGTTCACGACCTTGACCACGTCGCCGCGTTCGGCGTTGAAGCCGATGCCTTGCTGCACCAGCGCGGTGAGCTGCTCCAGTTCCTTGTCCGACAGCGGGGTGCTGGTGGTTTTGCCTTTTGCGTCGGTGCTGCTGCGGTTGTTCACCACCACCGCGGCGTTCAGCCGCTTCACGGTGCCGACGCCGCTTTTGGTGACGGTGACGGTCTTGTCGACTTCGAAGCGGGTGGCGGCTTCGCGACGCCCACTGCCGCCGCCACCGCCGTTCAGCGCAGTGCCCTGCAGCGTCTGCGCCGGGCCGCTGATAGGGGCAGTGGCCGGTGTGGGCGGCTGGTTGCTGGTGGCCCCGGGAATACCGGCAGCCGGCGTCGAGCCGGGGGCGTTCGATTCCTCGGAACGCAGTTCGCGCACGGTTGCCTTGGCGTCGGCGCCCTGGTTCGGCCGGTAAGCTTCGGCGGTCTGCATCACCTGAGAGAAGTCCAGCTCGGCATTGATGCTGACGCGCACGTTGTCGGCGCCTACCACCGGCTCCAGCAGCGCCAGCACCCGCTTCTGGTGGCCGGCTTCGATCTCGCGCCGGTACTGCAACTGCTGCGAGTCGAGGCCTTGCGAATCGTCGTCGCCGCTGCCCGTCAGCAGGCTGCCGCTGCTGTCGACCACGCTGACCGCGCGGGCCGCCAATTCGGGCACGCTGCCTGAGACCACGCGTACGATGCCGGCGACCTGCCCGCGGTCCAGCGTGCGGCCCGGCTGCAGTGTCAGCACCACCGAAGCCGCGGGCTTTTGCTGTTCACGGAAGAAGCCGTTGTTCTGCGGCAGCGCCAGGTGCACGCGTGCGGTCTTGACCGATTCCAGCGACTGGATCGTGTTGGTCAGCTCGCCTTCGATGGCGCGCTGCATCTTCATGCGCTCTTGTCCCTGGGTCTGACCGAAGCTGTTCTTGTCGAGCAATTCGTAGCCGCTGATGGTGCCGGCGCCGGCTGCCGGCAGCCCGGCGGCTGCCAGCTTCATGCGCAATTCGTGGACCTTGCCCGAGGGCACCATGATCGTGCTGCCGCCCTCGGCGAAGCGGTAGGGCACGTTCATCTGCGCCAGCTTGTCGATGACCTGGCCGCCGTCTTTCTCTGAGAGGTTCGGAAACAGCGGGCGGTAGTCGGAATCGCGGGCACCGTTGAACATCAGCGTCAACACCACCAGCAATGCCACTACCCCGGCCACGGCCAGGAACAGGGTACGAGCGGGCAGGGAGGCCAGACGGGCGCCAAGGCCGTCGTTGCCCGAGACGATGCGCGAGCCCGGCGGCAGCGGCACCAGTGGGGTCGGCGCAGAGGGCTTCAGTGGCGTGATCGGAGTCGTCTCGTTGGCCATGGGCAGGGGCGGATGCAACAGCTTTGCCGCAACTGCGGCCTGCAGCGATTGTTCGACCGGACGCACCCGTATTGAGGTGCGAGAAAGCCACCAAAGACGCGGCTGATCGGACCATCGCCCGGGCCCGCCGACGACACCATCGAAGGTCTGGAAAACGGCGGTCTGTCTGCCCTCGGATGCGTGCGATGAACGATCTGAAGATCAAGCCTTTCGACTTCGCCGCGGCAGTGGCCCGTGCCGGCTTGCGCCCCGACGGCCTGCCGCGCACCGATGGCGCCGGCGCGGTGCCGGGCGGCGGCTTCAAGAGCGCCATGGCCGATGCGCTGAAGGAAGTCAGCCAGAACCAGAACGAAGCCCAACGCTTGCAGCGCGAGCTGACGCTGGACAACCCGAACGTCAGCCTGGAAGAAACCGTGCTGTCGATGCAAAAGGCGCAGGTCGGCTTCCAGGCCACGCTGCAGGTGCGTAACCGGCTGGCCATGGCTTATAGCGAGATCATGAACATGCAGGTTTAGGCCCCCCCCGAAGCGCCTGCGGCGCTCCCCCCCAGGG
>JALYUN010000024.1 GCA_030853725.1 Pseudomonadota bacterium
CGCTGCGCTACGGCGCCGAAGTGTTCCATGCGCTGAAGAAGATCATCGACGCCAAAGGCCTCCCCACCACGGTCGGCGACGAAGGCGGCTTCGCGCCGAACGTGGAAAATCACGAAGCCGCGATCCAATTGATCCTGGACGCGATCGACAAAGCCGGCTACACCGCAGGCGAGCAGATCGCCATCGGCCTGGACTGCGCCGCCAGCGAGTTCTACAAAGAAGGCAAGTACGTGCTGGAGGGCGAAGGTGGCTTGACCTTGGAAGCTCCGGCGTGGACCGACATGCTGGCCGCGTGGTGCGACAAGTACCCGATCATCAGCATCGAAGACGCCATGCACGAAGGCGACTGGGACGGCTGGAAGCACCTGAGCGAGCAACTCGGCAAGAAGGTGCAACTGGTGGGCGACGACCTGTTCGTCACCAACACCAGGATTTTCAAGGAAGGCATCGACAAAGGCATCGCCAATTCGATCCTGATCAAGATCAACCAGATCGGCACGCTCTCTGAGACCTTCGCCGCCATCGACATGGCCAAGTGCGCCGGCTACACCACCGTCATCAGCCACCGCAGCGGTGAAACCGAAGACAGCACCATCGCCGACATTGCGGTCGGAAGCAATGCGGGTCAGATCAAGACTGGATCACTGTCGCGCAGCGACCGCATGGCGAAGTACAACCAGCTGCTGCGGATCGAGGAAGACCTGGGCGAAGTCGCCCACTACCCCGGCCGCGCTGCGTTCTACAACCTGAAATAAGCGCAGCCGCGCGAAACACCATGCGTTGGGCCACCGTCGTTCTGGTTGCGCTGCTGGTGGCGGTGCAGGCCGACCTGTGGCTGGGCAAAGGCAACATGCCTTATGTGATGAGCCTGAAGAAGCAGCTCGAAGCCCAGACGGAAGTGAACAAGGCGGCAGCCGAACGCAATGCCCGTGTCACGGCCGAAGTGACTGACCTGCGCGAAGGCCAGGAGATGATCGAAGAAAAAGCCCGTGCCGAACTCGGCATGCTACGACCCGACGAAATCCTGGTGCAAGTCACGACCAAGCCGCGCTGATTCGTCGACCCTTCGCTGACCTTTCAATTTCCGGGTGTTCGATTCGTTCTTGCAAGCCGCGCGGCCGCTGTTGCTGCCGGCCTTCAGTGCCTTCGGCAGCGCCGTCACCTGGCTCGAGATCGTCGCGTTCTTCATCGCGATCTGGATGGTGCTGGCCAACTTGCGGGTCAACCCAATCGCCTGGCCGCTGGCGATCGTCAGTTCGCTGCTCTACGCGTTGTTGTTCGCTGAAAGCCGGCTCTATGGCGAAGCCGGTCTGCAGATCGTGTTCGTCGTCGTCGCGCTGTGGGGCTGGTGGGAATGGTTGCGTGGCACCGGGGCCGACGGTGCACCGCTGCACGTGCACCGGCTGTCACCGCGTGGCCGCTGGATCGCGCTGGCAGCCACCGCCGCCGCCTGGCCGCTGCTGGCGCTGCTGTTGATGCAAGCCACCGACAGCGACGTGCCCTGGCTCGACGCCCTGCCCACGGTCGGCAGCCTCACCGGGCAGTTCCTGCTCGGGCGCAAGCTGGTCGAGAACTGGGCTGTTTGGCTGATGGTGAACCTCTTCAGCATCGGCCTGTTCGTCCACAAGGGGCTGTGGTTGACGGTGCTGCTGTACGCGCTGTTCGCTGCGCTGTCGGTGGTGGGCTGGCGCACCTGGCAACGCCTTGCCAGGCCGGAGCGCGCATGACCGAGGCGCTGCGGATCGCCATCGTCGGCGCCGAGAGCACCGGCAAGACCGAACTGGCTGCGGTGTTGGCCGAGCGGCTGGCGCAATTGAGCGGCCTGCGCGTGGCCTGGGTGCCCGAGATCCTGCGCGGCTGGTGCGACGCACACGGCCGTACCCCGCAGCAGCACGAGCAAGCCGGCATCGTCACGCTGCAACACCAGCAGATCGAAGCGGCGGCGGTCGGCAACGACGTGGTGGTCTGCGACACCACCGCGCTGATGACGGCCGTCTACAGCCACATCGTGTTCGACGACGGCACGCTCGACGCGCGCGCCGTCGAACTCCACCGCGGCATGGCGCTGACCTTGCTGACGGCGCTGGACCTGCCGTGGGTAGCCGACGGCCTGCAGCGCGACGGCCCGCAGGCGCGCGAGCCGGTCGACACGCTGCTGAGGCGCATGCTGCTCGATCACGGGCTGGCATGGTCGCTGGTCGGCGGCAGCGGCGGCGCCCGGCTGGACGCCGCGGTCGACGCGGTGGCCCCGTTGCTGCGCTACCGATCGAAGTTCGAAAACGGCGGCGAAACGGGCCTGTTCACGCGGCTGGCCGGCCGCAACGCCGAACCGGCAGCGCGCGCTTGGTCTTGCGAGTTCTGCGACGACCCGGCTTGCGAACACCGCTTGCTGCAGCGGGCCGAACCGGGTTGAATCAGCGCGGTTTCAGTTCCCTGCGGAACGCTCAGTTCGGAATGCGCGAGATCTGCACGCTGACGATCTGCCACTGTCCTGTGCGCTTCACGTAGATGTCGATGTAGCGGTAGTGGCTGGCGAAGGTCTTTCCCTGAACCACGCCGGTCATGCGCGTGGTGCCGCTGAGCAGGGCCATGTCGCCATACAGGCGCACGTCGAAATCTTCGACCGTGTACGGGTCGATCCGCAAGTCTGGCGAAAGCAGGTCGTCGACGAACGACGTCTTCGTCTCGACATTGCCCGCCCCGTCGATCTGCCGGAAGTCCGGCGCCATGTTGGCTTCGATGGCTGCGCGGTCCTTGCGGACGATGGCGCGGTCCCAGGCATCGGCCTGCGCTGTGAGGCGGGCGATGAGCGCGGTGTCGTCTTGCATGGCGGTGCCGACTGGCGCAGCGCAGCCGCCGAAGGCGGCCAACGAGAGCCACCCTATCAGCGCGCGCACCTTCACTGCACCGCCTCGCTGGCCGGTGGCTGGTCGCGCTTGCTGGTGAACATCTCACCCACATCGACCGCGTCGAAGCGGTATTTCAAGCCGCAGAATTCGCAGCCCACCTCGACCTCGCCGCGTTCTTCGATCAGGCTTTCGCTCTCTTCACGGCCCAGTCCGCGCAGCATGTTCATGACGCGTTCGCGTGAACAGGTGCAAGCGAATGACGGCGTGAGCGGGTCGAAGCGCCGCACCGTTTCTTCCCAGAACAAGCGGTGCAAGATCTCGTCCGGCGTCAGGCTCAGCAGCTCTTCTTTCGACAACGACGCGGCCAGGATGCTGATGCGGTTGTAGGCTTCTGACAGCCCGATGCCGTCTTCGTTGCGGCGCTGCGCCAGGTTGCCTTCTCCCTGCACCGGCATGCGCTGGATCAGCAGGCCGGCGGCGACTTCGCCATTAGCCGCCAGCACCAGCCGCGTGTCGAGTTGCTCGGACTGCAGCATGTAATGCTCCAGCACCTGCGCCAGCTGCTGCAGCGGTTCGCGCTGGTCGCCATGCAGCGCCACCACGCCCTGGTAAGGGGCCTGCCCCGGCAGCTTGCGCTTGGGGTCGAGCGTGATGGCACAGCGCCCGCCGCCGCCCGGGTTGACCAGCGCCGCCAGTTCAGAGCCCGGGGTCACGTCGCCGATCACGGTGGCGGTCGAGCGGAAGCTCAGGTCGGACTGCACCTCACAAACCGCCAACCGCACCGGGCCGTCGCCGTGCAGCTGCAGCACCAGCGCACCGTCGAACGCGATGTTGGCCTGCATCAGCAGCCCCGCCGCTGTCATCTCGCCCAACAACGACTGCACTTCGGGCGCGTAGGCGCTTTCGCCCACGCGGCGGCTCAGCAATTCCCGCCAACTGTCGGTCAGGCGCACCAGCATGCCGCGCACCGGCAGGCCTTCGAACAGGAATTTGACCAGGCCCGACATCAGTCGATGCGCTTCAAGTCACGGGCATGGCGCCGCGCAGCGTCGACGTAGTGTGAGGGAATCCGCTTCAACTCATCCAGTTGCTCGGGCGTGAGCTGCCGCACGCAGCGCGCCGGGCTGCCGATGATCAAAGAATGGTCGGGAAATTCCTTGCCTTCCGTGACCAGCGCTCCCGCGCCGACCAGACACTGCCGACCGATCCGCGCGCCGTTCAACACCACGGCCTGGATCCCGATCAGGCTGCCGTCGCCGATGTGACAACCGTGCAGCATCACCTGGTGCCCCACGGTGACGTCGTCGCCGATGTTTAGTGGCGCGCCGATGTCGGTGTGCATCACGGTGCCCTCCTGTACGTTGCTGCGCGCACCGATCGTGATCCATTCGTTGTCGCCGCGCAGCACGCAGCCGAACCAGACACTGGCGTCGGGCCCCAGGCTGACACGGCCGATGACCTGCGCGCTGTCGGCCACCCAGGCGCCTTCGCCGATGCGCGGGCGGTCTTCGTCCAATTGATAGATCGCCATTTCAATTCTTCTCGCAAGCTGAAGAACCATAATTCTAGGGATGGAGATGCGCGCTGCTGCACTGAGGGCCTTGTGCCTGTGCGAGCCGGGGGCCAAGGTCGATGCGGTGCGGGCACTGGCGCAAGCCGAAGCGAGTCGCTGTGACGCACAAGCGGTGTTGCCTGTCCCGGCCACACTACCCGGTCGGCCGGAGCGCCCGTTGCTGGTTTCGCACCTGCAGTTGCCACGGCGCTCGGCCTTCACGACCGATGGGCGGGCCGGCTTGTTGCACGCCGTGGCGCACATCGAATTCAATGCCATCAACCTGGCACTCGACGCCATCTGGCGGTTCAGCGATATGCCGGAGGCCTACTACGTCGACTGGTTGAAAGTGGCCACCGAAGAGTCGCTGCATTTCAGCCTGCTGTCCGGGCACCTGGCGACGCTCGGTCATGCCTACGGTGACTTCGACGCGCACGATGGGCTCTGGTCGATGGTCGAGCGCACCGCGGGTGACGTCACTGCGCGCATGGCGCTGGTACCGCGCACGCTGGAAGCGCGCGGTCTGGACGCCACGCCGCCGATGCAGGCGCGGCTGGCGAAGGCCGGTGACCGGCGCGCGGTCGAAATCCTGGCCGTGATCCTGCGCGACGAGATCGGCCATGTCGCTATCGGCAACCACTGGTACCGCTGGCTCTGCGAACGCGACGGGCTCGACCCGATGGCTCACTACGCGCTGCTGACCGAGCGCCACGGTGCGCCGCGCCTGCGTGCGCCTTTCAATGTCCAAGCGCGGCGTGCGGCCGGCTTCAGCGAAGCCGAGATCGCCGCGTTGTCCTGAAGGGCTCAGGTGCCGCGCGGGTGGTGCACCGCATGCAGCTGCCGCAGCCGCTCGCGCGCGACGTGGGTGTAGATCGTGGTGGTGCCGATGTCGGCATGACCCAGCAGCAGTTGCACCGCCCGCAAGTCGGCCCCGTGGTTCAGCAAGTGCGTGGCGAAGGCGTGGCGCAGCGTGTGCGGCGATAGCGGCGTGTGGATGTCTGCGGCCAGCGCGTACTTGCGAATCAGCTTCCAGTACATCTGCCGCGTCATCGCCGTTCCCAGCCGGGTCACGAACAGCGCGTCGCTCGCGCGCCGCTGCAGCAGTGCCGGGCGGGCCTCTTGCAGATAGCGCTGCAGCCAGGCATGCGCCTCGGCACCGAAGGGCACCAAACGTTCGCGGGCACCCTTGCCCATCACGCGCACCGCCCCTTCATCGAGCCCCAGATGGATCGACTTCAGATCCACCAACTCACTCACACGCAGGCCGCTGGCGTACATCAATTCGATCATCGTGCGGTCGCGCAGACCCAGCGCGGTATCGGTATCGGGCGCCGCCAGCAGCGCTTCGACCTGGGTCTCGGTCAACGTCTTCGGCACGCGCAGCGGCTGCTTGGCACTGCCCAGCTTCAGGGTCGGGTCGGAACCGATCAAGCGCTCACGCACGGCCCATCGGAAATAGCGCTTGAAGACCGTCAAGCGGCGGTTGGCGGTGGTGGCGCGGGTGCCGGCGTGACGCGCGGCGATGAAGCCGAGCAGGTCGACTTCGCTGCTGTCTTCGATCGGCTTGCCGGTTTGCGTGGCCAGCCATTCTGCATAGGTCTTCAGGTCGCTGCGGTAGGCCTGCAGCGTCAACTTCGCCAGACCGTCTTCGATCCACAGCGCGTCGATGAAACGGTCGATGGCTGCGTGGTTTGTCGCAGACACGTCACCGGCTGGCGCGCCTGCTGCCTCGATACTTGCTGCCATGTCCGATGCGCTGTTGCTGCTGCCCGATGTGATCCTGATTTTGGCCGGCTATGCCATCTGCCGGCTGACGCCGCTGAACCGGCCGCTGTGGGATCAGATCGAACGGGTCGTCTACTTCGTGCTGTTCCCGGCCCTGCTGTTCCACTCGATCGTGCGGCGTCCGCTGGATTTGTTTCAGATGATGCCATTGGCCGCCAGCAGCATCGCGCTGTCGCTGGTAGGCATTGCCGCGGCTTCTGCGCTGCGGCTGTTTCCCGGGGTCGATCCGCGACTGCATGCATCGGGCGCGCAAACCGCGTTTCGCTTCAATTCCTACGTGGCGCTGGCGCTGGCCGAACGCCTGGCCGGCGCGCCCGGCGTGGCCTGGATGGCGGTGGTGGTCTCGGTGTGCGTGCCGCTGTGCAACGTGGCCGCGGTGTGGCCGCTGGCGCGCCACGGTGGGCACCACTACGGCCGCGAAATCGTGCGCAACCCGCTGATCGTGGCCACCGCGTCGGGATTGGCTTTCAGCTTGCTCGGATTGCATTTGCCGGCACTGGCGGACATCTCGCTCGCGCGCATCGGTGCCGCCGCGCTGCCGCTGGGGCTGATGGCAGTCGGGGCCGGTCTGCAACTGGGCGCCTTGCGTGAAGGCCCGCGGCTGGCCGCGGCGCTCATGGTGATCCGCCACGGGCTGATGCCGCTGGTGGCCATCGGCATCGTTGTCGCGATGCGGTTGCCGCCCGGCCAACAAGCGGTGGTGGTCGCGTTCTCGGCGCTGCCCACGGCGTCGAGCTGCTACGTGCTGGCGGTGCGGATGGGCGGCCACGGTGGCTTCACGGCCGGCTTGGTCACCGTGTCGACCGGCATCGGCATGCTGCTGCTGCCGGTCTGGCTGACAACGTGGCGGGCGTGGGCGAACTTCTGACGCTGGCGCTGACCCGGGTTCAGCGCAACCGCTGCGCCAGCGCCCAGTCAATGTGTTCTCGCACCAGTTCCGTGGCCGACTCGCGCGCCGCACGCAATGCCGCCGCAACTGCCGGGTCGCCTTGCGCCGCCCACAGGTTCCCGAGTGCCACCGCCAGATTGCGGCGCCAGCGCTCGTAGCCCACACGGCGCATCGCGCTGCCTTCGGTGTGCTGCAGGAAACCCGCCTCGTCCCAGGCCCAGAGTTGCAGCAGCGTTGCATCGCCCAACGGCGTTCGAACGTCAAAGTCGGCCAGCGTCGAACGCTGCGCGTACTTGTTCCACGGGCAGGCCACCTGGCAGTCGTCGCAACCGTAGATGCGGTTGCCGATGGCCGCCCTGAATTCGAGCGGGATCGACCCGTGGTGTTCGATTGTCAGGTAGCTGATGCAGCGTCGCGCGTCGAGCCGGTACGGTGCGACGATCGCCTGCGTCGGGCAGATGTCGATGCACGCGCTGCACTGCCCGCAATGCTCGCTGACCCCAGAGGTGGTCGGCAACGGCAGGTCAATGTAGATCTCGCCCAGAAACACCATCGAGCCGCCTTCGCGCGACAAGGTCAGTGTGTGCTTGCCGCGCCACCCCAGACCGGCGCGCGTCGCCAGTTCCACTTCCAGCACCGGCGCCGAATCGGTAAATACGCGGTGGCCCAGCGGCCCGACTTCGACGGCCAGGCGTTGTGCCAGCAACTGCAGGCGCTGGCGCAACACCTTGTGATAGTCACGGCCGCGGGCATAGACCGAGATCACCGCGCGCTGCGGGTCGGCCACCGCGCTGCGCTCGGTTGCGGCCCAGTCAGCCGGCGCCGAACGCGGCAGGTAGTCCATGCGCACGGTGATGACCCGCACGGTGCCCGGCACCAATTCGGCAGGCCGGGCGCGCTTCGTCCCGTGCGCCGCCATGTAGTGCATGTCGCCGTGAAATCCGGCTTCCAACCATGCGGCCAGACCAGGCTCTGCGGCGTGGAGGTCGACGTCGGCAATACCGATCTGTGAGAATCCGAACTCATGCGACCACTGCCGCAATTGCTCGACCAAGCCTTGCCAGCGCAGGCCCTGCTCCGCAGCCACCTGCTGAGAAAAAACCTGCCCACCGGAACCCGCGCCCTGCACCATCAACCGATTCTAGGAACTCGCCATTGGCACTGGGCCGACGAAGCGGCCTGTGAGGCCAGCGCCTTGGCACTGGGCCGCCACGGGGTGGTCGCCGATGCCACCATCGAACTGCAGGGTGAACTGGGCGCCGGCAAGACCACCTTTGTGCGCCACCTGCTGCGGGCGCTCGGTGTGCAGGGTCGCATCAAGAGTCCGACCTACGCGGTGCTGGAGCCGCATGTTGCGAACGACATCGTCGCCTCGCACTTCGATTTCTACCGCTTCAGCGATCCACGCGAATTCGCCGACGCCGGCTTTCGCGATGTCTTCGCTGCGCCCGGACTGAAGCTGGTGGAATGGCCCGAGCACGTGGCTGCGCTGCTGCCCGTGGCCGACTTGCGGCTGACCATCACCGTGCAGGCCGACGACAGCCGCAGCGTGCGGGTCGAAGCCGGCACGCCGCGCGGCTTGGAGTTGCTGACGTGAGCCCGCCGGGCCGTCCCAAGGGCGAACGCGGGCGTGCGCAGCACGAAGGCCGCCCCCTCACCGCGCGGCGGCGCTTCCTGCGCAGCAGCGGCTATGGCAGTCTGGTGCTGCTGCTGACCGCGCCGCAGATTGCTCGCGGCGCCACGATCCTGGCGGTGCGCGTATGGCCGGCGCCCGACTACACCCGCGTCACCATCGAGTCCGACCAGACACTGGTGGCAACCCACCTGCTGGTAGAAAATCCGCCGCGGCTGGTGATCGACATCGACGGCCTGGAACTGAGCCCCGCGCTGCGTGAACTGGTCGGCAAGATTCGACCCGGCGACCCTTATATCGCTGGGGTCCGCGTGGGGCAGTTTCAGCCGCGCGTGGTACGGCTGGTGTTCGACCTGAAACAGGCGGTGCGGCCGCAGCAGTTCACGCTGGCACCGGTCTCGATCTATCAGCACCGGCTCGTCACGGACCTGTACGCCACCCAAGAAGCCGACCCGTTGCTGGCGCTGCTGCGCGAACGCGACAACGGTGCGCAGGCGACGGCCGCCGCCGACACGCTGGGCGAGTTGATCACCCGGATCGACAACCCGGTGGTGGCGGTGGCCACGCCGCAGGTGGCGCTGCCGCTGCCCGCACCGGCACCGGCACTGGCACTGCCGTCGCCCGCGCCGGCCCCACCC
>JALYUN010000031.1 GCA_030853725.1 Pseudomonadota bacterium
CGCCCGAAGACGCCGCGGCCCGCAAGCTCTACGAGCAAATGGCCGCTGAGCTGAAGGACTTCGACGCCAGGGCCGCATGGGTGGCTTCCCGTGGCGACCGACAACCCCAGCCTGGAGCAGCTTCGCAATGAAGCCGGAATCCGAGATGACGAACGACGCCCAAACCACGCTGTTGTCGATCGACGAACTCTGCAGCGTTGGTGCGCTGAGCCCGCAGTGGGTCGTCGAGCGGGTGCAGTCGGGGCTGCTGGTGCAACTCTCAGGCGAGCCTTCGGCCTGGCGCTTCGACGCCTGGGTGCTGCGCCGTGCCCGCAGCATGTCCAGACTGGAGCGTGAGTACGACGCCGTGCCCGAACTGGCGGCGCTGGTGGCCGATCTGGAAGACGAAGTGCGGCGGCTGAAGCAGCGCCTGGAGCACGGCTGACGCCGCTGCGGTCGAAGCGAGTTCAGTTCTCGCTTCCGCGCTTCAAGCGCAGATGCACGATCAGCCCGCCGTCCGGCGCATTGACCAGTTCCAGCGTGCCACCCGCGCGGCTCATGGCCTTGTCGACGATCGCCAACCCCAGCCCGGCGCCGGTGGCCGCGGTGCGCGCAGCGTCGCCGCGGAAAAACGGCGTCGTCAGGTGCGACAGCTTGTCTGCCGGCACGCCGGAGCCATGGTCGCGCACGCTGATGATCGCCCAGAGCCCCGTCCGTACCGAGCTCACCACCACCTCGGCGATGCCGGTGTCGGGACCGCGGCCGTAGCGCCGCGCGTTCTCGAACAGGTTCAGGAAGACACGCCCCAGTTCGCCTTCATCGGCCATCACCTCCAGATCGATCGCGACCCTGGAGGTGATGCGGATCTGCGTCGGATCACGGAACATCATGGCCTGCCGGTCGATCAGTTGCGCCACGTGCACCGATTGCAACAAGGTTTCACCCGGCCGCGCGTAATCCATGAACTTGTCGATGATGCCGTCGAGCTGGTCGATGTCCATGGCCATGTTGGCCTTGGCTTCTTCGTCGCTGACGCTCATTTCGGTTTCCAGCCGCAACCGGGCCAGCGGCGTGCGCAGGTCGTGGCTGATGCCGGCCAGCATCACCGCACGGTCTTCCTCGACCCGCGAGAGCTCGCGCGCCATGCGGTTGAAGCCCATGTTGACTTCGCGAATCTCGCTGGTGAGGTTGTTCTCGTCGAGCCTTGAATCCAGATCACCCTCGCGGATGCGGCTGGCCGCAAACGACAGTTGCTTCAACGGCCGGTTGATCAGCCGTGCGATCAGCACCGATCCCACCAGCGTGGCCAGCAGCGCTGTGCCGATCCAGACCAACCAGGTACCGCCTTTCAGCTCGGCCGGCTGCGGGTTTTCGGTTTGCACCCAATAACGATCGCGGTCGATCGAGAACCCGACCCAGGTGCCGCTGACTCCGTTGACGCTGCGCGCCACCACGGCGTCGGCCCCCAACACGCTGCGCAGTTCCTGGCCGACCCGGCGCGAGAAGGCGTCGGTCTCGAAGCTGTCCCAGCTGTCGCGCGGCTCCCGCGGTTTGACGTTGACCAACCCTTGTGTAGACAAGTTCTTCATCAGCGCAATGCGGTTGATCGGGTCGGCTTGGCGCAAGGCCGCGCGCGACAGACTCACGAGCCCCGCCGTTTGTTGCGCCGCCCGCAAGGCGCGCGGCGTGAATTCGAGTTCGCGCAAGGTTTGCACCCATGCGAAGACTCCGCCCATCAGCAAGATCGCCAACAGGGCGAAGGTGCGCCAGAACAGGCTCAGCCCGAAGCCCGTGGCCAGCCGGCGTGAACGCTTCGCTGTCACCTGCGCTTTCGTTCTGTCCCCGGCACCGGATTCAGTTGGCGCCATCCGGCACGAACACGTAACCCACGCCCCAAACGGTCTGGATATAGCGCGGCTGCGCCGGGTCGGGTTCGAGCATCTTTCGCAGGCGCGAAATCTGCACGTCCAGGCTGCGGTCGAAGGGTTCGAAGTCGCGGCCGCGCGCCAGTTGCGCCAGCTTGTCGCGCGACAGCGGCTGGCGCGGGTGTCGCACCAATGCCTTCAGCATCGAGAACTCGCCGGTGGTCAGCGAAATTTGCTCGCCGTTCTTCGACAGCCGCCGCAGCGACAAGTCGAACTCGAAAGGCCCGAAGTTGACGATCTGCGTTTCTTTCGAAGGCGCGCCCGGTGCTTCGGGCGCAGGCCGGCGTCGCAGCACAGCGTGAATTCGCGCCAGCAACTCCCGCGGGTTGAAAGGCTTTGTCAAGTAGTCGTCGGCACCGACCTCGAGGCCAACGATGCGGTCCACGTCTTCGACCTTGGCCGTCAACATGATGATGGGCGTCAGGTCGTTGGCCGAGCGCAGACGGCGGCAGATCGAGAGCCCGTCTTCCCCAGGCAGCATCAGGTCGAGCACGATCAGGTCGACAGTTTCGCGCGTCAGCACCCGGTTCAGCGCCTTGCCGTCTTCGGCCAGCAGCACATCGAAGCCTTCCTGTGCCAGATAGCGGCGCAGCAGATCGCGGATTCTGGCGTCGTCGTCGACGACGCAGATGCGATCGGCGCGGGTGTTGACGATTTGACTCATGGGCTGGCCTGTATTTGTAACAACGCTATTGTGTCGCCCGGTTCGGACTCGACATGAGTGGGTCTGACGCACTGTTACAAGTCAAGAAAAGGGGCGGCATGAAGACAGGATGGGGTACCGGTCTGGCAATGACTGCAGCGCTGGGGGTGGGTTCTTCGGTTCTGGCGCAAACGCTGCCGCCACCACGCGACGTGGTGTCGCTGTCGGCCAGCGCATCGGTCGAGGTCACTCAAGACTGGTTCACCGTGGTGTTCTCGACCACGCGTGAAGGATCCGACGCCGCCGCCGTGCAGGCGCAACTGAAGCAGGCCTTGAATGCGGCGCTGCTGGAAGCGAAAAAGGCCGCGCAACCGGGGCAGGTCGAGGTTCGTACCGGTTCCTTCTCGATCTACCCGCGCTATGCACCACCGGCGCAACGCAGCAATGGCACGAACACGGCACCGGGCATCGTCGGCTGGCAGGGCAGCACCGAGTTGATCGTAGAAGGCCGTGACACCGAAACCATCGGCAAGCTCACCGGGCGCATCCAGGGCCTGTCGATCGCGCGGGTGGGCTTTTCGCTCTCACGCGAAGCGCGGCAGAAGGTCGAAGGAGACGCCACCGCCGCTGCCATAACGCGATTCCGGGCCAGCGCCGAAGCCGTGTCGCGGCAGTTCGGCTTCGGCAACTACGCGCTGCGCGAAGTCGCCGTCAATACGGACGGCGGCGGCGGGCGCCCGATGCCGATGATGCGGATGCAAGCCAGCGCCGCGAAGATGGAGGATGGGTTGCCGGCCGAGGCCGGCAAGGAAGCCGTCACCGCCACGGTCAACGGCAGCGTGCAGATGAGCCGATAACCACAAACTGCAGGCGCTTCGGGGTGGGTCTACTGCGCTGCCCAGCCGCCGTCCATGTTCCAGGCCACACCCCGAACGTTCTTGGCTGCGTCGGAGCACAGGAACACCGCCAGCTCGGCCAGCTCGTCAGGCGTGGTGAATTGCAGCGAAGGTTCTTTCTCGGACAGCAGCCTGCGCTTGGCCTCAGCGGCGTCCACTCCGTCGCTGGCAGCCCGTGCGTCGAGTTGCTTTTGCACCATCGGCGTCAGCACCCAGCCGGGGCAGATCGCGTTGACGGTGACGCCGGTGGTGGCGTTCTCCAAAGCCGCCACCTTCGTCAAGCCGACGATGCCATGCTTGGCCGCCACGTAGGCGCTCTTGTTGACCGAGGCCACCAGGCCGTGGACCGATGCGATGTTGATGATGCGGCCCCAGTCGCGCCGCTTCATGCCCGGCAGCGCCATGCGCATGGCGTGGAAGGCCGAGCTGAGGTTGATCGCGATCACCGCGTCCCAGCGTTCGACCGCGAAGTCCTCGATCGGCGCCACGTGCTGGATGCCGGCGTTGTTGACGAGGATGTCGCAGCTTCCGAGCTGCGCTTCGCAGGCGCGCACCATCGCTTCGATTTCAGCGACCTTGCTCATGTCGGCCGGGTGATGCACGGCATTCGGGTCGTGCTTGCGCACCTGTGCCAACGCAGCTTCCACGTCGCCGAAGCCGTTGAGCATGACGCGTGCGCCATTTCGGGCCAAGGTGGTTGCGATGCCGAGCCCGATGCCGCTGGTGGACCCGGTGACGAGGGCGGTCTTTCCACTGAACATGCTGTTGACTCCCGAGATGCGTTGCTACGATGACGCGATTATCGAACCGCCCACCATGAACACCACCATCGAACCGCGTCTGAACCATGTGCAGTGCCTCGACAGTCAAGGCTTGCACCGCATGGCTTACTGGGAATGGGGCGAGCCCGCCAACCCGCATGTCGTCGTTTGTGTCCATGGCCTGACCCGCCAGGGCCGTGACTTCGACACCCTGGCCCGCGACTTGTCTGCCGACTGCCGGGTGATCTGCCCCGATGTGGTCGGCCGCGGTCAATCGGACTGGCTCGCCGACCCGATGGGTTACACCGTGCCGGCCTACGTGGCCGACATGGTCACGCTGTTGGCACGCTTAGGCGCTGAACGAGTCGACTGGGTCGGCACGTCGATGGGCGGGTTGATCGGGCTCGGCGTTGCGACGTTGAAGGGGTCGCCGGTGCGACGGTTGGTGCTCAACGATGTGGGCCCGGCGATCCAGCCGCAGGCGCTGCAGCGCATCGGCAGCTATCTGGGCCGGCCAGCGCATTTCAAGTCGGTGCAGCAGGGTGCCGATGCGATGTGGGCGATTTCCAGCAGCTTCGGGCCCCACACGCCCGAACAATGGCTGGCCCTGAGCCGGCCCCAACTGCGCCCCGATGGCGACGGGTTCAAGCCGCACTACGACCCGGACGTCGCGCTGCCGTTTCGCGCCATCACACCCGAAATCGCGTCCTTCGGCGAGGCTTCTTTGTGGCGCGCCTGGGACCGCGTGACGGCACCGACCTTGCTGCTGCGCGGCGCTGACAGCGACCTGTTGTCTACTGAGACCGCCCAGGCGATGGGCGAGCGCGGGCCGCGGGCACTCCTGCGCGAATTCGCCGGCGTGGGCCATGCGCCGACGCTGGTGGCGGCCGACCAGCGGCAGGCCGTTCGCGAGTTTTTGTTGGAGCCATGAAGACCGCTGCGGTCGTCGCCCGCGTGGACACGGCCGCGATCGTTCACCTGGCCAGTGCGCAGACGGGCGCCAGCGCCGATCCGTTGCAGCGCGCGCGCGCCTTCGCAGAACCGCTGTTGGAAGGCCAGCCGCTGGATACCGGCGAAGAAGCGTTGGGGCATGCCGACGGTGTGGCCGCGTTGCTGCGTCACATCGGCGCTGCACCTTCGCTGTGTGCGGCGGCCTACCTGGTCTATGCCGGCGACTACCTGGCCCGGCCCGAGGACGTCGTGCGCAAGGCTTTCGGCGAGTCTTATGCGAGCCTGGTGTCGCTGACGCGCAAGCTGGTGCAGATTCAGCGCGCGGCACGCGGCGCGCAGATCGGCCCCGAGCAGCGCAGCCTGCAAAACGAGCGCGTGCGCAAGATGCTGCTGGCGTTCTCGCGCGATCTGCGCGTGGTGCTGCTGCGGCTCGCGTCGCGACTGCAAACCCTGCGCTGGTACGCAGCCGAACGTCGCACCTGCCCCGAAGAGTTGGCCGTCGAATCGATGGCGGTGTTCGCGCCGCTGGCCAACCGGCTCGGCATCTGGCAGTTCAAGTGGGAACTGGAAGACCTGTCGTTTCGCTTCCTGCAGCCCGATGCCTATCTGGCCATGGCGCGGCTGGTGGACGAAACACGCGCCACGCGCGAAGCCGGTGTGGCCGCGGCCAGCGTCGGTCTGGCCCAACACCTGCGCGCCGGTGGTGTCGAAGCGGACGTGCAGGGCCGCCCAAAGCACCTCTA
>JALYUN010000043.1 GCA_030853725.1 Pseudomonadota bacterium
GTGATTTCGCCCGAAGGCTGCGCATCGATCCTGTGGAAGACCTCCGAACGCGCGGCCGATGCCGCAGAGGCGCTCGGCATCACCGCTCACCGCTTGAAAGCGCTCGGGGTGATCGACAAGGTGGTCAGTGAGCCGGTGGGCGGTGCCCATCGAGACGTACCGTGGATGGCCGCGCAACTGAAGCGCGGGCTGGTCGACGCACTGCGCCAGATCTCCGATCTGAAGACCAAGGACCTGCTGGAGCGTCGCTATGAAAGGCTGCGCAGCTACGGCCGCTTCAACGACACCACGGACCGTTAGCCCGCCGGCGACGCGGGTTGCTGTGGCAACCAGCGGCGGTCGCGATTCGACGGCGCTGTTGCATGCCACGGTGCGTGCGGCGCGTGGCGTTGACGTGCAAGTGGTGGCGCTGCATGTGCACCATGGTCTGAACCCTGACGCCGACGGCTGGGTTGCAAGGCTGCAGCGTCAATGTCGACGTTGGGGCGTGGAGCTGCGATTGCGCCGTCTTCAAGCGTCTGCGCAGCGCGGCCAGAGCATCGAAGCCTGGGCTCGATGCGAACGCTATGCGGCGCTCACGGAGATGGCTGTCGATGCGGGATGCGGCCTCGTCCTGCTGGCCCATCACCGGCGCGACCAGGCCGAGACCTGGCTGCTGCAGGCGCTGCGCGGCGGCGGCCCAGCGGGGTTGTCGGCAATGCCCGGTCAGCGCAAGCGAGCCGGCATCTGTTGGGCCCGCCCCTGGCTCGATTTCCCGCGCGAGGCCATCGACGCTTATGTGAAGCGCCACCGGCTCACCTTCTCGGACGATGACAGCAATGCCGACCCCCGGTTCGCGCGAAACCGGCTGCGGCTGCAGGTCTGGCCGGCACTGCAGCTCGCGTTTGCCGATGTCGAGACCAGTTTGGCGGGGGCTGCGAGACAGGCACAGCAGGCAGCGGCGCTGGCGGCCGAAGTGGCGGACTCCGACCTGCCTTTGCTGTGCACCGCAGACGGGCGGCTGCAGACCTTGCCATGGCGCGATCTGCCACCGGCCCGACGCCGCAATGCGCTCGCCGCCTGGTTGGCTCAACACATTGAGGGCGGTGTTCAAGGCAAGCTGCTGGAGCGTTTGATGCAGCAGCTGCCCGCTTCCACCGCTGCACGTTGGCCGGTGCCCGGCGGCGAACTGCGGCTGTACCGCACGCTGCTGAGCGTCAGCGCCGCGGAGTCGACCGGAGCGCCGGAAAACCTGCCGCACGCTGTGTTGAAGGTCGACCTGAGCCTGGCAGCCGAAACCCTGCTGCCGACCTGGAACGGCCGCTTTCATATTGAACCCACGCAGCAGGGTGGGGTGCAGCAATCGCTTCTGGCGCGATTGGAGACGCGGAAGCGCGGCGGGGGCGAACGTTTCAGACTCCACCCCGGCGCAGCAGCGCGCAGCCTGAAGTTGCAGTACCAGTCGATGGGCATTCCGGCCTGGGAGCGCAGCGGGCCGTTGCTCTACACGGCAGATGATCGATTGCTGTTCGTACCAGGGCTCGGTGTCGAAGGCCTTCTGCAAGCCGAGCGGTCGGCGCCGCAATGGCGCATCGTCTGGATCCCCGACGCTGGCCCCACCATCGCAGGCCGCCGCTAAACTTCGCGGCTTTGTCGGCGCTGTCGTATCGGCTGTCGGCACGGGCATTGCGACAGCATCATGGCACTCATCATCCACAAGTACGGCGGCACCTCGATGGGGTCGACCGAGCGCATTCGCAACGTGGCACAGCGGGTGGCCAAATGGGTGCGTGCCGGCCATCAGATGGTGGTGGTGCCGTCGGCGATGTCGGGCGAGACCAACCGCCTGCTGGGACTGGCGCGTGAGCTGGCACCCGATGCCACGTCGGACGCCGCCCGGCGCGAGTTGGATGCGGTGGCCGCCACCGGCGAGCAGGTCTCCGTTGGGCTGCTGGCATTGGCGCTGCAGCACGAAGGTCTGCAGGCGGTCAGTTATGGCGGCTGGCAGGTGGCGATCCAGACCGATGCGGCCTACACCAAGGCGCGCATCTCGAAGATCGACGAAAGCCGTGTTCGAGCCGATCTGGCGGCTGGCAAGGTGGTGGTGGTGGCGGGCTTTCAGGGCATCGATCCCCACGGCAATGTCACGACCTTGGGGCGCGGCGGCAGCGACACTTCGGCGGTTGCGATGGCCGCCGCGCTGAAGGCCGATGAATGCCTCATCTTTACCGACGTGGACGGGGTCTACACCACCGACCCGCGGATCGTGCCGGAAGCGAGAAGGCTCAAGAGCATCAGCTTCGAAGAGATGCTCGAGATGGCCAGCCTGGGCAGCAAGGTGCTGCAGATTCGCTCGGTGGAATTCGCGGGCAAGTACCGCGTGCCGGTGCGGGTACTGTCCAGCTTCACACCACCCGACCTGCCCATCGAGGTCGAGGCCGCATCCGGCACGTTGATCACATTCGAGGAAGACGAAAAGATGGAACAAGCCGTGGTGGCAGGAATCGCCTTCAACCGTGACGAGGCGAAGATCAGCGTGCTGGGCGTTCCCGACAAGCCGGGCATCGCTTACCAGATCCTGGGGCCCGTGGCCGATGCCAACATCGATGTCGACGTGATCATCCAGAACATGTCGCATGGCGGGCGCACCGACTTCTCGTTCACCGTGCACCGCAACGACTACCAGCGCACGCTGGACCTGCTGAAGACGCAAGTGCTGCCGGTGACCGGTGCAGCCGAACTGGCCGGCGACCCCAAGATCTGCAAGATCTCGATCGTGGGCATCGGCATGCGCAGCCATGTGGGCGTGGCCAGCAAGATGTTCAGAACGCTCAGCGAAGAGAGCATCAACATCCAGATGATCACCACCAGCGAGATCAAAACCAGTGTGGTGATCGACGAGAAGTACATGGAACTCGCAGTGCGCGCGCTGCACAAGGCCTTCGGGCTGGAAATAGAACCGGGCCAGTGAGACTTTGGCGCTGAACTGCGCGGCGACGAAGTCCGCGCGGTCGCCAAGTGCTGTTGTCGATGCCGCTAGAATGAAGAGCTTCGCCGGAGACGTGACCGAGTGGCCGAAGGTGCTCCCCTGCTAAGGGAGTATGTGGGCAAAACCTGCATCAAGGGTTCGAATCCCTTCGTCTCCGCCAGAGCCTGCAGACGGGCCCGCAAGCTGGCTGCGATGTTCACCAGGATGACGGTTCGATGAACGCTCTACCACCGCTGCGGCGGCCCACAGCGGTGCTGGCTGCGTTGACGGTGATGGCGGCCTCCGCGGCCATGCTGACAGGGTGCGGCACCTTGCGGCCTTCCGGTGACGACCGTCCCGAACGCATCAGCCACACCGGCGACCCGCAAGTCGACAAGCTCAACCAGGGCTACAGCCTGCTGCATCAGAACGTCGCAGGGTTGAAGTTGGCCGACAAGATTTTGCTGGTGAAGTTCGAAAGCGACAGCACCGAGAAGGTGGTGACGGCGATCTCCGACTACTCGGCAAAGCTCGCCACGCAGCTCGAAGCGCTCCCTGCCCGGTACCCCAGCGTGCGCATCGACCTGCAGCCGCTGCCCGAGATCGAACATCGCAAGCAGGTTGCCGCCAACAAGG
>JALYUN010000086.1 GCA_030853725.1 Pseudomonadota bacterium
TGCTGCGCGTCAGCAGCCCGCTTTGCGTGGCATTGGCCGGCAGCTCCCAGGGCGGCATCTGTTCGGCGTTGTAGACGCGGCCGGTGATGATGGGCTGGTCGGGGTCGCCTTCCAGAAAGTCCACCACCACCTCTTGCCCGATGCGCGGCACCTGCATGAAGCCGAAGCTCTTGCCCGCCCAGGGGCTGGAGACGCGCACCCAGCAGCTGCTTTTCTCGTTCTTCTTGCCGTAACGGTCCCAGTGAAACTGCACCATCACCCTGCCGTACTTGTCGGTGAAGATTTCGTCGCCCGACGGGCCGACCACCACCGCCGTTTGTGGTCCCTGCACGAAGGGCTTGGGTGTGCCCCGGGCGGGGCGGAACGCATCACTGGCTGGCGCCGCGCCGAAGCTGCATTGGAAGTCGCCTGAAGTTCCGCCAGATTCATGCCCGCTCAGGCTGGCAGTGATGTGGGTCTGAACGCACAGGTACTTGGCGTTTTGGTCTTCGCGCGCATGGCGGTAGAGCGTGAAGAGACAGCCGACCGCCAAGCCATGGGCGTTGGTGTTGGCTGCCAGCCGTTCATGGCGCGCCTGCGATTCGTCCATCCGGTTGTCGGCCAGGTGCTGGCCATCACCCTTGGCCGTGTACTCGCCCTGATAGTCGAAAAACTCATAGTCCGCGAGATCGTGTTTGCGGACCAGCGAAGCATCCACGGCCAGCGTTACAGAAGGGCGTTCGAAGTCGTAACTGGTCAGGGCCGTCCTGCCCGTTTGCACCTCGCGCGAAAACGTCCAGCCGGTGATGTAGTCCACGTCGGGCGGTGCTTGCCCGCCATTGTCGTAATAAGGCAGTTTCTCGTAACCTTCAGCATGCGAAAGCGCGCTCAGGTCATCCACCAGCACCAGTTTGTGTTCTCCTTCCTTGTGCTGAAAGAACCAGTAGATGCCTTCATCTTCCAAAAGCCGCGCGATAAAATTGAAATCGGACTCGCGAAATTGCACGCAATAGGTGCGATTGCGGTAGCTGCGGTGGAGCTTGAATTCGAAGTTGGCGATGGCGCTGTGGTCCGCAAAGACCTTCTCCACGATGGCTGGCACCGTCATGTCCTGAAAAATGCGGCAGTCTGAAGTGCGTGTCAGAAACCACAGCCAGGGGCGCACGCTGGCGCGGTAGCCGTAGAAGCGGCCCTGCGGCCTGCCGATGCCCATGCGCACGACGATGCCGTTGAATTGGCGCTCGGCGCCGTCGCGCAGCGCGACCGCCACGCCCATGGGCTTTCCCAGCAGATCTTCGGCGGGCAGGTCGGGTTTTTGGCTCAGCAGCTCCAGCTCAAATTCTTCCAGCGCGCTGATGCCCTGCCGGGCCGAGATGCGCTGAAAGATCAAGTCGGTGACGGGCAGAGGCGAAGTCAGCGTGATGGGTGGCGGCATGGTTGGTCAGCTGCGCACGACGTGGGTTTGCCGCGTGCTCTGGCTTGTTGAAGGTGACGCACAGGAGCGATGTTTATTGATTTTGCATCTCCACCGTCGGGGGATGCGCCTCGACAGGTCCTTGGAATCAGCACGGGTTGCACAGCTCAGCATGTGTTTCGAAAAATCAGTGTCGCGCCGGGCAGCCCGGACTGACGTTGCACCATACCCATGCAGTTGCACTGCTGCCCGCGGTAGATGGCAGAGTTGATCGCCGGCGGGCCATCCTGCACCGAGGTTTCAGGCTTGTTCCAGTGAATGCCACAACCCTCGGGCGGGAATGCTGCCCGTTCGGTGTCCCGCAGCAGGCTTGTGGGGTCGAGCGGCAGTGCGGTGACGAAACGGGCCCGTTGTTCGACGTATTCAATGCGGGGGTTGTGCGTGCGGCTCAGTGTTGCGCCGTTGCCGAAGGTGAATTCGATTCCCGACTCGCTGTCATCGTCCCCGGTGATGCGGCAGGTGCGCACGCCGGCCGGTGCAAGCGCCAGGAAGAGCGGCTGGCTTCGGGTCTGCTGCTCCAACAGCAAAGGAGCCTTTGCCCGGCTGGCGTTGCGCGCGCCATCGGCCTGCATGCATGCAGCTTCGGCAGACACCTTCGGCGCCGCAGTCGGGTGCGGCGCCGCGCAGCCGGGCAGCGCCAGGGCGCCCGCCGCAACCGCGAGGCTGGTCGCGAGGGCGAAGATTTCAGAACTGCGCATGCCAACGCACCAGACCACCTTCACTGTCGAGGAAAAACTCTAGTTTAGGCAGCTCGCGAAGCGTTTTCTTGATGGCCTCGGCGTCAGTGTCAACGGGCTGCACATCGAAAGCCATGCCCGATAGGTGCCGGCTGAATCCACCCAACTGTTCGTCGGTTGCACTGGCCAGCACAGTGAGCAAGCCGGCTGCGATGTCGGCCTGTGTTTTTTTGTCGGGGTTGTCGTCTACCCACTTTTGACAACTCGCTCGCAACGGCGTGTCCTTGTACGTCTCGGCTATCCACTTGCGGTTCTTCAGGACGTTGCTGGCCATCGCACGGGGCTGATCAGCCTTGGAGCGCCGGCCGCTGGTGAAGCGCACGGCAGGATGCGCCTGCTTCAGCGAATAGGCCGCTGCAGTGGCGGTCGGTGGGGGCGACGGCATCGGCATGACGATCCTGGGCGACGTGCCCGGGTCGATCGCCTCCTGCGCGCCGGCGCTGTCACAGGGCACCGGCACCCGTTGGCCGCCCGCCATCACTGCACCGCCTTGGCGTCCATGCCATGCTTTCCTTCGGGCCCGGGCGATTGCCAGCCACCCTGACAGCAGGTGGCCGGCATCGCCGCGCAGCGTTTGGTGCGTCATGTTCGGCAGTGGGCCGTTGAAGCCGTCCAGTTCATGGTTTGCTCCCTGTGACGAGCCAGCCGGTGACCGGCTGCCCGGCTTCGCTGCGCAGGGTGTCGGATGTGATCCGCACCCGGCCGAAGCCGGATTGTTCCAGAGTCGCCAGCACATGCGACTTCGCATGGGCGTAGCGGCCATTCGCCAGCAGCCTGTGCGGCTGATTGGCATCTTCGGGCAGGGATTCGACGGTAAACACCAACCAGCCGCCCGGCCGCAGCGCGGTGTGGGCCGCGGCCAGTGCGGCCTGCAGATCACCGAAGTAGCACAGCGTATCTGCCGAGACCACGGCGTCGTAGCGGCTGGGCTGCGTTTGCAGGTAGTGCACCAACTCGGCCTGGTGCAACACGTGATAGCAGCCGCGCGGCTGCGCGCGGCGCAACATGCCCACCGAGAGATCGCAGCCCGCCAGCCGCCGCGCCCAGGGCGCCAGCAGCGGCCCGCACAAACCCGTGCCGCAGCCGGCGTCGACGATGTCGAGTTGCTGCTTCGGCGGCCCCACCGCTTCGGCAAGTGCCTGGGCCACCAGCGCCGGGGCGCGGTAGTGAAGCGCTTCGAGCTTGGCGTCGAACGATGCGGCGAATTGGTCGAAGACCTGCTGGACATAGGCGTCGCTGGCACGGTCGGGCGCCTGCTGGCCGGTGCAGGCGGCCAACTGATGCTGCACCACCGGGTTGTCAGGCTCCTCGGCCAGCCAGTCGCGGTAGAGACTTGCGGCGCGGTCGCGTTCGCCCAGCAGCACCAGCGCGCGAATGACCTGCTCACGCGCCTGCAAGTGCTGCGGCCACAACGCGATGGCGCGGCTGTTGGCGAGCAGGCCTTCGTGGATCTCACCGCGCTCCATCAGCAGGCGCGAAAGGCTGTACCAGCCTTCGGCGAAGTCGGGCGCCACCTTCAGTGCCTCGCGGCAGGCGGCTTCGGCCTCGGCCAGCCGACCCTGTTTGCGGTGGACACCGGCCAGGTTGCACAGCGGTGAGGCCGACTCCGGCGCGCCCGCGGCGGCGCCGATGCTGCGTTCCCAGGCTGCCACTGCGTCGTCGGTGTGACCGGTGGACAACAGGATGTTGCCCAGATTGGTCCAGGCGCCGGCATGGTCGGGCAGCTGCTGCAGCGCCCGTCGGATCAGCGCCGCGCCTTCCTCGCTGCGACCCACCTGGTGCCGCAACACACCCAGGAAATGCAGCGCGTCGAACTGATCCGGCTGGCGCTTCAGGATCGCTTGCAGTGCCGCCTCGGCCGCTGGCACCCGGCCGTGGCGCACGTCGTCGATGGCAGCCTGCAGCGCATCGGCCAATGACACGGTGGCGGTGTTCACGAAAACACATAGCTGAACTGCCCTTCGACCACACCGACCTCGACGCCGCCGATGGGCCGGCCTTCGAGCATCCGCGTCAGGAATGCGCGAGAGATGTCAGGCAGCATGGTGTTGGTGAGGATGGCGTCGATCATCCGGCCGCCGGACTCGCTTTCGGTGCAGCGCGACACCACGAGTTGCACCACGTCGTCGCTGACCTCGAACGGAATCTTGT
>JALYUN010000087.1 GCA_030853725.1 Pseudomonadota bacterium
CGAGCTTCGTGCTGGGTGGCGGCAGCAACGTGGTGTTAACGCGCGACATCGAAACGCTGGTGATCAAGGTCGAGGTGATGGGCATCAAGCTCGCTGAGACCCGGGCCGACGCCTGGATCGTCGAAGCTGGCGCCGGCGAGTCCTGGCACGGCCTGGTGCAGTGGACCATCGAGCACGGCCTGCCGGGACTAGAGAACCTGGCGTTGATTCCGGGATCGGTGGGGGCCTCGCCTGTGCAGAACATCGGCGCATACGGGGTCGAACTCGAAGACCGCTTCGAGTCGCTCGATGCCGTCAGCCTAGTCACCGGGCGAACCGGTACGCTGGACGCGGCGGCCTGCCGCTTCGGCTACCGCGACAGCGTCTTCAAGCACGATCTGGCCGGCAAGGCCGTGATCACGCGGGTGCGTTTCAGGCTGCCGCGGCCCTGGCAGCCGGTGCTCGGCTATCTGGACCTGGAACGGCGCATCGCCGAAACCGGCAACACCCAGCCCGACGCGCAGACCGTGTTCGACTGGATTTGCGCAATTCGCCGCGCCAAGCTGCCCGACCCGGCCGAGATCGGCAATGCCGGCTCTTTTTTCAAGAATCCGGTCGTGACGGTGGAACAGTGCCGCGACATCATCGGCCGCGACCCGGAAATCGTGCACTACCCTCTGCCCGACGGCAGCGTCAAGCTGGCCGCCGGCTGGCTGATCGACGCCTGCGGCTGGAAGGGCAAGACCGTGGGCCGCGCCGGGGTCTACGACAAGCAGGCCCTGGTGCTGGTGAACCGCGGCGGCGCCAGCGGGGCCGAGGTCGTGACGCTGGCACGCGCGATCCAGGAAAGCGTCTATGGGCGGTTCGGCATTCGCCTGGAGCCAGAACCCATCATTCTCTGAGTCGGATTCGCCGTAGGCCGTTCCAGAGCCGTTGTTTGACGCTCATGGCTTGAGGCCGGCAGCCGGCACCTCGTCCAGCAGCTGTTGTGTTCGCGCAGCCTGGCGCGTGGCGGCCAACTGCTGCTCGTAGCGCTGCACCAGCCGCACCACTTCGTGTGCCGGCAGGCGTGCAGCACCTTCGTGCAGCGCCTCGGCCGTGGCTGCGAGTGCACTCAGCCCCAGGTTCAACGCCGCGCCGCGTGCCGCATGGGCGTTGACACGCAGCTCCAGCGGTTGCGCGTCGCGGATCGCTGCGCGCAGGCGCAGCACGGTGTCGGGCCCCTGGTCCAGGAAGTTGGTCAGCAGTGAGTGGTAGCGCGCCGGCGGCATGCCTTGCATCGACATCTGCACCGAACGTTCGTCGATCAACGGCGGCGCCCCTTCGCGTGCCGCAGCGCCCTCGCCGGGCTTGAGCGTGGCTCTGTCGGACGACGACGGATCAGTGGGTTTGGCGCCGCCGACGATGTCGCTTCCGAACAAGCGCCGCAGCGACGTCGACAGGTCGCGCGGGCTGACCGGTTTGGTGAGGAAGTCGTTCATGCCTGCCACCAGACAGCGTTCACGGGTTTCCTCGAAAGCATCGGCCGTCAGCGCCACGATCGGCAATGTCGAGATCGCCGGGTCGGGCAGGGCGCGGATCGCGCGCGTGGCGCCTATGCCGTCCAGCACCGGCATGTGCAGGTCCATCAACACCACGTCGAAGCGGTGACCCAGCGCGGCCTGCAGCGCTTCCTGCCCGTTGGCGCTGAAGTGCGCCTGGTGGCCCATGCTTTCGAGCAAGGCAGCCATGTATTGACGGTTGACCGGATGGTCTTCGGCCACCAGCACCTGCAGCGCCCGCGGCGCCGCCTTCGCGGCCACCGGCGCTGCCGCCAGGTCTTGCGGCACTGCAGCGGCCGGCAGGCAGAAGCTGAAACAGCTGCCCTCGCCGGGCTTGCTGCGCACGGCGATGTCGCCGTCCATCAGCCGCGCCAGGCGCCTGGACAACTCCAGCCCCAAACCACTGCCGCCGTGCCGGCGCGAAGCGGCGCTGTCACCCTGCATGAAGCGCGTGAAGATCTGCGCGACCGTGGCCTCGTCCATGCCGATGCCGTTGTCGGTGACGCGGATCTCAATCGAAGCCGGGTGGCCGGAACTGCGGCGCACGCGCGCGTCCAGCACGACTGCCCCACGGTCCGAGAACTTGATCGCGTTGTCGAGCAGATGGCAAATGATCTGCTTGACGCGCGGCGCATCGGCCAGCACGCGCTCGGGCAAGGCCGGATCGATGTCCACATGCAGCGCCAGTTGCTTGGCGCTGGCGCGGGGCCGCATCAGGGCTTCGACTTCGCGCAGCAGGCCGCGCAGGTCGAGTGCGCCGGGCACCAGCGTCAGTCGGCCGCCTTCCAGTTGCGAGAGGTCCAGGATGTCGCCGAGCAGTGCCAACAGATGGTCTGCCGATTCAGTTGCGGTGCGCAAGTAGCCGGTCTGGCGTGGGTTCAGACCGGTTTCGCGCAGCAGCGAAAGCATGCCCATCAGCCCCTGGAACGGCGTGCGGATCTCGTGGCTCATGTTGGCCAGGAAGGCGGTCTTCGCATGGCCCGCCGCGATCGCGTTCTTGCGCGCGCGCCGCAGATCGGCCGAGAGCCGGTCGAAAATCTGGCGGCGTCGGCGCAACTGGCTCAACTGGCGCAGCGCCAGGGCAGCGAAGGCCAGCGTCAGTAGCGACAGGAAGACGGTCAGCCCGAGCCCGAGCAGGTTCTGCCGCCGCACTGCCAAGCTGCGGGTGTCGGCCCGCGTGGCCACTTGCAGGGCGGCGCTGGCGGACAGCGCATGCAGCGCCGGTGCGAGTGCGTCCAGCGTGGGCAGCAACGCCGAAGCGAATACCCGGTCTGGCTCGGTCTGCGGCTGTGCGCCGAGCACCGGATCAGCGGCCGCGACGAAGTGGTCGGCCTGGGCCAGGGTTGACTCGAAGCGTCCGGGTTCGCCGATCAGGCGGCGCGGTGTCTGGGTGTGCAGCAGGGCGATGCGGTCAGCCCAACCCCTGAAGCGCTGACGCAGCGCGGTGGCATCGAGCGGCGTGCGTTCGTCGGTGGCGGCACGCCACTGCTCGCGCAGCAAGACGTAGTCGGTTTCGGCCCTGAAGATCGAAACCAGACCCAGATCGTCGCCAGGTTGCAGGGCCCTGCTCAGCAAAGCGAACTGGCGCGCCTGGATCACCGCTACCGCGATCAGCGCCACCATCAGCGCGATCGCCGCCAGGGTCCGCCACGAAAGTCGCGGCCGGCGCGGTGCTGCTTTCTGCACCGGGCGGGTTTCCTCGAATTCACCGCGGTCGGCCATCGTCAACCTTCTCTGCGGTCGGTGCCGCGAACTACCCGCCTTGCAGCATCTCGCCCAGATCGAGGCCGGTGAGGTGTTTGGCCCCACGTGCCAGCCAGAACATCAGCCCCATCATCATCAGCATCGAAGGGATCGCGATGATCGGGTAGCTGAGCAGCGTGAGCCGGCCCAATTCTTGATTGAAGGCTTCGGTGCCGGCCGGGCTGTTGACGACCCATCGCGCCAGAATGTAGTTTGCAACGGCGGAGAAGAAAAACGTGGCCGCGAGCAGTACCGTGCCGGTGCGCAGCTGCTGCTCGAACCGGCTGGTGTTCTTGCGCTCGTCCAGCGCCTGGTGCACGCGGTCGACGTTGAACAGCGTGGCGTTGAAGACCAGCATCCGGATCAACGGTGTGCGGGTCCAGACCGAGCCCAGGATCACCAGCCCGATCAGGCCCGGCACGGCCGCTTCCTTGACCGCCAGCCAAAACGGGTCTAGCGCCAGCAGCCCGATGCCGCCCGTCAGCAGCGTGCTGACCACCCCCAGCACGGCCAGCCAATTCAGCTTGCGACGAGTCCAGCCGTCCCAAAGGCCCCACCCGAGCGGGAAGGCCAGCGCCAGCAGCAAGGCCCGAACGGTGCCGAGCTGGTGCTCGCCGCTCAGCTTCATCAGGATCAACGCCGGCACCAGGATCGTGACGGCGATCTCCAGCAACGCGTTGGGCTTTTTCTTTGTGACAGTGGTGTTCATCGGGGGCGAAGGCTACCGCGCCGGCGGGTTCGGGGTCGTCGGCAGGGTGCCGCTTCGTGCCTTGGTTCACGATTGCGGCTGCTCAGCAGGGCACCGCCGGAAGTCGGCTAATGGGTCTGCAGGCTGCGCAGTCGTTCGAGTTTCGCGATGTAGCGCCCGCGGGTGCGACCGTCGTTGCTGTAGTCGGCGGCGGTCTGCAAGTGGCGGGCGGCGGCCTCGGCGTCACCGAGCGCCCAGTCGGCTTGCGCGGCCCAGAAGTTGACCTCGTCCTGGTAGGGCTGCGACCGCAGTTCGCGGCGGAACAGCTCGCGGGCGCGCGTGGCATCGCCAGCGGCGAGTGCCTTGCGGCCGAGCTCGAAGTCCTGGAACGGCGTGCGCGTTTGCAGCGCGGCGAGTCGGGTCGCGTAGATTTCGGCTTCGGCGAGCCGGCCGGCCTGGTGCAACAACGCCGCCAGATTGGACAGCGCCTCGACGCTTTCGGGCCGAATTGCCAGGGCGTACCGCAGCGCCGCTTCGGCGGCCTGCGGGGCGTTGCGGCGGGTGTAGATCACCGCGAGGGTATTTGCCGCCACCGCGAAGCTCGGGTCCTGCTCCATAGCCGCGCGAGCGAACCAGTAGCTGTCCGAGGTATGACCTGCAGCCAACGCTTCAGCGGCGCGGTTGTTGAAATACATCGCCACCACAGTGCGTTCATCAAGCGCCTCGGTGTGCTGGCGCCTAAGGTCGAAACCAGGCAGGAAGTCCACCACCAGGGCGTCGTCGTATTCCTTGCTCGAGCGCATGCCGGCGGGCAAGCGGCCCAGCACCAGGTTGACATGACCGCTGGCCAACAGCAGGCCGCCCTGATGGGCGTAGACCGGTTCGACCGTCACGCTCTGAAAGGTGACGGGAAAGTCGAGTTGCCGTGCGAAGGCCGCGGTCATGATCGCCAGCGACAGGCAGTTGCCGGCGCGCGCCTCGAAGGCTTCTGCAGCGTTGCGGGTGATGCTGGCGTCGTAGTGCAGCCGCAGGCGACCTTGGCCGTACAGGTCCGCCATCAGCATGCGCCGCGGATCGCGCAGCGCCGACGGCATGCGCAGCTGCGTGCCGACATAGCGCTGCATGTCGTCGTTCAGCGCGAACACCTGTTGCGGGTCGATCGGCTGCGACGGGGCTTCAAACAGTGCGTCGTGGAACAGCGCCTCAGGTGGTGAGATCGGCGGTCGGTCGGCACACGCTGCCAACAGGCAGGCCAGAACGAAGGCCATCGCGCCCGCGATCCGGCCAGTAAAGCGGCGGGTCAAGCGGCCGTCAAGGCGGCCAGCAAAGGATCCAACACCGTTCATCGTGGGCCTCCTGCACCAGGCGACCTTTACGCCGCCAGGCAAGCGCCGATGCTAAACCTGTGCGGGGTGCTTGGCGTGGCTGCCAGCCTGGTGTTTCAAGCGCTGTCGTGGCCCAGGCATTCGCGAACCCGTGCGGCCGATTGCCGCACCACGGCGTTCGGCAGACCGCCGGCTCTTGCCAGGGTGGCGCGGGCATACTCGGGCTCGGCCTGAAGCCGCTCCACATGAAGCGGCACCCCGTGGCCGGACAGCAACCATTTCAGTTCAATGATCTCGACCAGACAAAGGCACTCGGTGGGTTTCTGTGAAATAGCGTTCATGGGTCTCGCAAGGAACTGCCATGACCTTAACGGTATAGAGGCACAAATGGCTGACCGCCGACTGGAGAGCTTCCCCCACAGGCCGGGGGTTGCCAGGGCGGGCGGGCGATGAAGGCGATCCGGAAAACCGCATGAACACGCTGGCCCGGGCCCCTACGGCACCGCTCACGTCCACGGCGGCCGAACTACCGGCTCAACTGCGCACCGCAGGCTGGGCGGTGCTGGACGCGACCACGCTGCTGCAGATTGCGGGATTGCAGCCGGCCGACATGCAGGCCTGGACGGCGCTCTGGTCACAGCTGCCCGCGGACCCGCATTTGCGGGACGGTGGGCGTTACCGGCGGCGTCGGCATGGTTGCTTCGTTGCCACAGAACACGGCGACTCCGTGGTGCTGGTGCCACACCGGGCGCATTGGCAGCCGCTGGAATACAACGCGCTGCACGGCGGCTTCGAGCGCTGGTTCGACCCCTTGCCCGAAACGCTGGCCGCCGACCCGGCCTGGCTCAGCCTGCTGGGGGGCCTGGCCCGTGTCGCTTCCGGCCTGCGCGGGCGCCAAGCCTGGTCGATCGAAGCCCACCCGTTCCGCATCGACACCACCGACGGTATCGGCCGCCCGACGCCCGAAGGTGCCCACCGTGACGGTGTCGATCTGGTGGTGGTGATGCTGGTGGCGCGCCACAACATCAAGGGCGGCGAAACCCGCGTCTTCGAAGCCGATGGCCCGCATGGCGTGCGTTTCACCTTGACCGAGCCGTTTAGCGCGCTGCTGCTGGACGACGCCCGCGTGGTCCACGAATCGACGCCGATCCAGCCGGTGGACCCCGAAGTCCATGGCTGGCGCGACACTCTGGTGCTGACCTTCCGCAGCGGCGGCTTCCAGGGACCGGAGACACCGTCATGAATCGTTTGGCAATCGTTCCAGCCGACATCGAAGCCGCCGCGGCGCGGCTCGCTGGCGTGGCCCACCGCACGCCGGTACTGACTTCCCAGACCGCCGACGAGCGCAGTGGCGCGCAGCTCTTCTTCAAGTGCGAAAACCTGCAGCGCATGGGCGCCTTCAAGTTTCGCGGCGCCTACAACGCGCTGGCGCAGTTCGACGCTGCGCAGCGGCGGGCCGGCGTGATCGCCTACTCGTCGGGCAACCATGCGCAGGCGATCGCGCTGTCGGCGCGGCTGTTGCAGATGCCTTCGGTGATCGTGATGCCCGAAGATTCGCCGGCCGCCAAGCTGGCTGCCACGCGGGCTTATCAAGAGGGGCAACGCGGCAGTGAGGTCGTGCTCTACGACCGCTACACCCAAGACCGCGAAGCGATCGGCCGCCAATTGGCCGAGGCGCGCGGCATGACGCTGATCCCGCCCTACGACCATCCGCAGGTGATGGCAGGGCAGGGCACCGCCGCGTGGGAGCTGATCGAGCAAACCGCAGCCGGCGGCCCGCTCGACCTGCTGCTGGTGTGCGTGGGGGGCGGCGGACTGATCGCTGGCTGCGCAGTAGCCGCGAAGCATCTCAACCCGCAGATCGAGGTCGTCGGGGTCGAGCCCGAAGCCGGCAACGACACCCAGAAAAGCCTGGCCCGCGGTGCGATCGTCCACATCGAGACCCCGAAGACGATTGCCGACGGCGCGCAGACGCAGCACAGCGGGGTGCTTACTTTCCCCGTGATCCAGCAGCTCGTTCAGGCGGTGGTCACGGTGACTGACGCGCAACTGGTGTCGGCCATGCGCTTCTTCGCCGAGCGCATGAAGCTGGTGGTCGAACCTACCGGTTGCCTGGCGGCAGCGGCTGCCTTCGAACGCGTCGTGGACGTGCGCGGCAAGCGTGTCGGCGTGATCTTGAGCGGCGGCAACGTCGACCTGGCGCGCTTCGCGGCGCTTGTCAGCGGCGAGGCGGGGCTCGGTTAAGGTTCCGCACCTTCACTCCGGGGCCCGGCGAAACCGGCGCACGCCACCATGTCCGAAGCCGAAACCGCCAAAAGCAACACTGACTCCAAGGCTGACGACGCCGACACCGACAAGCGGCTGAAGGAACGTTGCGACAAGCTGCTGGCCAGCGCGCCGGTGCGCAGCAGTGGCTCGGTGCGATTGGCGGGCTCCGACTTCGGCTATGACGTGCATGCCGCCTACGTGCCGGTGGTGGCCGAAGGCGCGGACGGCGCTACCGGCGAACCCGAAGCCGCGATCCTCGCTACCGCCTACCTGCTGAAGAATGCCCAGCCGGCCGCGCGTCCGGTGTGTTTCGCGTTCAACGGGGGCCCCGGCTCGGCGTCGATCTGGCTGCACCTGGGCGCGCTCGGACCAAAGCGCGTGGCCATGCCGGAAGACGGCAGCATGCCGGCGCCACCCTATGCGGTCGAAGACAACCCCCACAGCTGGTTCGAACACATGGACCTGTTGTTCATCGACCCGCCACACACCGGCTGGTCGCTGAGCCGTTCCGCCAAGGCCCGCAAGAAGTTACTGAGTGTGGACGGCGACATTGCCGCGCTCTCCGAGGTGATCCGGCTGTGGCTGACGCGGCATGGCCGTTGGGGATCACCGGTCTACCTGGCTGGCGAAAGCTACGGCACCACACGCGCGGCCGGCATCGTCGACAAACTGCAGTCGCTGGGGGTGGCGCTGAACGGTGTGGTGCTGGTGTCGTGCGCGATGGACCTGCAGAGTCTGGTTTTCGCTCCGGCCAACCACTTGCCGTTTGCGCTGTTCCTGCCTGGTTTCGCAAACGTCGCGCAGTACCACGGTCTGCTGAAAGGGCCGCTGGCGGCTTCGCCGGCGGCTGCGCGCGAAGCCGCCGAAGTCTTCGTGCAAGACGATTACGTGGCGGCGCTGCAGGCCGGTTCACGCCTGACGAACCACCAGAGCGACCGCATCGCCAAGCGCGTGGCCGAGCTCACCGGTCTGCCGCGGGCGCTGGTCGAGCAGCAGAACCTGCGCATCAGCGACCAGTGCTTCTTCTTCGAGGCGATGCGTGCGCAGGGCCGCATCGTCGGCCGGCTGGAAGCGCGCGTCACCGGTCCGATGGCCGCGAGCCGCACCCGCGACTGGGAATTCGACCCGGGCATCGAGGCTATCGCCGCGCCGTACACGATGGCCGCCATGGCCTACTTCCGCGAACTGGGCTTCGACACCGACACGCGCTACGAAGTGCTGTCGCACGACGCCCATGTCGACTGGAACTGGCAGCGGGGTACACCCGCTGAGATGGGCTTTCCGTCCACCAGCCCCGACCTGGCGCGCGCGCTGCGGCGCAATCCGCACCTGAAGGTGCTGGCCGCCAGCGGGCGCTACGACCTGGGCACACCCTACAGCGCCAGCGACTGGTCGTTGGCACAACTGGACTTGCCGGCCGATGTGCGCACGCGGGTGCAGCACCACTACTACGACGCCGGTCACATGATGTACACGCGGCTGGCAGAACTGAAGCAATTGAAGTCCGACCTGGCAGCCTGGCTGGCCGGCTGACGCGGACGCTGGCGCGCTTCAGGCGTCGCGCACGTCCGCCACCGGGTGGCTGCCGAAGTCGGCGCGGTCCAAGTAGCGCAGCACCATGGTTGCCGCGGCTGCGGGGCTGACCAGGCTGCCGCTGGTTTTCAGGCTGACGAAGCGCTCGCGTTCGGGGAACAGCGCCGGGTCGGCATGGCGCAGCCGGTTCTGCATGTCGGTATCGATCACGCCCGGCGCCAGTGAGGCCACGCGCACGCCATGCGGTCTGCTCGCTTCTTCGAGCGCGATGGCGCGAGCCAGGTGGTCCATGCCGGCTTTCGCGGCGCAGTAGGCAGCGCTGCTGGCCATCGCGCGCCGACCCAGCCCGGATGAGATGAAGAGCAACTTGCGCGGCACGGTCCAGGCGGCTGTCGTGCGCAAGAACGCGGCGGCCAGCAGCAGGGGCGCCTCCAGCCCGACGCGCAAGGCGTTGGACAGCTCAGTGGCGTCTGCATGGCCGAGCGGCGCCGGTTCGGTCACGACACCGGCGTTGTTGATGAGCGTGGCGGAAGCCTGGGTAGCGGGATCGAGTGCCGCCAGCCACGATTCGAGCTGCGCTGCAGCCGGCGCGGGTTCGGCCAGATCGAACTGCCACGACTGCAGATCGGCACCGCACTGCAGCCGCCGTGCGGGCCGTGACCGCGCGATCGCCAGCACCCGGTGGCCTTCGGCGAGGCGCTGTTGAGCCATCGCCAAGCCGAGCCCGCGCGAAGCGCCTGTGATGATCGTCAGATGGGTCGGCATCGCGGAACTGTAGTGTGGCTGCGCGGAACTCAGAACGGTGCCGGGTTCGCAAAGTGCAAGCGCTGACCGCTGCCCGGGTGTGCGAAGCTGAGCGCCGTGGCATGCAGCAGCAGCCGATCGGCCTGCAGCGGCAGCGGCGCGTACAGCGCGTCGCCGCAGATCGGGTGGCCGATCGATAGCAGATGCACCCGCAACTGGTGGGTGCGGCCAGTGACGGGCTGCAGCATCAGGCGGGTGCGGCCGGTGCCACGTTTCAGCACGTGCCAATGTGTCACTGCGGACTTGCCGTTGAGCCGGTCGACCTGCTGGCGCGGTCGCCTCGGCCAGTCGGCGGCCAATGGCGCGTCGATCTGGCCGGCTTCGGCTTCGACGCTGCCTTCGACCCAGGCTTCGTAGCGCTTCGCGACCTGGCGTTGTTCGAAAGCCTTCGCAAGCTGCCGCTGTGCGGCCAGCCCGCGTGCGAACAGCATCAGGCCGGAGGTAGCCATGTCGAGCCGGTGCACGACGAGCGCATCGGCATACTGTTGCTGCACGCGCGTGCTGAGGCTGTCGGCGCCCGCCGGGCCGAGACCTGGCACAGCCAGCAGCCCGGACGGCTTGTCCAGCACCAGCAATTCGGCGTCGACATGGATCAGCTTCAGGGCGTCGACTTGCATCGCTCCACGATAGTCGGCGCAGCTGCACGAAAACCCGCTTGACGGCAATCCCGTGCCGATCCAGACTCGCGCCCCTCGATCTCTTCAGTACAGGAGGCTGCCATGACGACCACTGATCTCATCCACTCATCGGCGCTTCTGTCGGCCTGCATGCGCTAGTCGCTGCTTGCCGCTGCGGCCTTGGTGCCGCAGTCGTTTCCTGTCTCCCGATACCGCACGCGTGACGCGCTGCGGGCTCCAGAACCCCGTCCCTCCGAGCTCCTGGTTCGCGCACTGCGCAGACCGGGCGTGGCGGCCCTGCGCCGCCGGTTCTGTACGAGACATGCCACACCCATGATCGATTCGAATGGATTCGGAAGCCTGCGCGCCATCGGCCTGACACCTGAGATGGCGCTGCGGGTTCAGGCCCTCGGGGACTTGCCCAGCGCCGATGGCAACCAGCTGCCGATGCGCGTTACCGAGGTCCAGCGCGAAGGCCTCACGCTGCACGACGGCACGGTGCCGCACCCGGCCCGGCTGTTGCCTGCCCTGCGCCATGCGCTCGATGCCGAAGGCGATGCGGTCGCTGTCGGCGACTGGGTCGTGGCCGAACGCAACGTCCACGACGAGTGGTGGGCGCGCTGGCGCGTGCCGCCGCTGAACCAGTTGGCGCGGCGCCTGAACGACGGCCGCGACAAGACCGAACGGGCCGTGATCGCCAGCAATGTCGACACGGCGCTGCTGGTGATGGGGTTGGACAACGACTACAACCTGCGGCGGTTGGAACGCTATGTGGCGCTGGTGCGCATGGCCGGCGTGCGCAGCGTGGTGGTGTTGACGAAGAAGGACCTGTGCGCCGACGCCGCAGGGCGGCTCACGGCGGTGCGTTCGATGCTGCCAACCGGGACCGTGGTGGTCGCGCTGGATCTGCTGATCGATGACGCCACTGCGGTTCTGGCACCGTGGTTGCAGCCCGGCAGCACGTTGGTGCTGCTGGGCAGCAGCGGCGCCGGCAAGAGCACCTTGACGAACGCGCTGACGAGGTCACTGAGTGCTACAGCGGTGCAGGCGGTCGGTGGCAACCGCGACGGCGACAACCGTGGGCGCCACACCACCACCAGCCGTTCGCTGCACACCACGGTCGAAGGCGCCTGCATCATCGACACCCCGGGTCTGCGCACGCTTCGGCTGGACGGCGACGCCGAACGGCTCGACGCGGTCTACGACGACATCGCCACGCTCGCCGCCCACTGCCGCTTCCGCGACTGCAGCCACGGCAGCGAGCCGGGTTGTGCGGTGCGTGAGGCGGTCAGCCCGGAGCGCTTGCACGGCTTCGGCAAGCTGCTGCGCGAAGCCCGTCGCGACAGCCAGACGGCACTGGAGCGCAGGGCCCAGGTGCAGCAGTGGAAGGTGCGGGGCAGGGCGTCGAAGATCCGGATCGCAGCCAAGCGCAGCGCATAGGCAGCGTGCGATGTCAGTCAGCCGCAGCCCGCTCGGTCACAGATTCAGGCACGGGCTCCGGCTCGGGTCGGGGCCGCAGCGCCGGTGCCGATTCGAGCCCGTCGCGTTGCGCCAGCGCCGGAAACAGCCGCAGCCAAGCGCCGGCCACGATCAAGGTGCCGACGCCGCCCAGTACCACCGAGCCCACCGGCCCGAGCAGCGCTGCGGTCGCACCCGACTCGAACTCACCGAGCTGGTTCGAAGCCCCGATGAAGAGCGAATTCACGGCACTGACCCGGCCGCGCATCGCGTCGGGCGTTTCGAGTTGCACCAGCGTCTGGCGGATCACCACGCTGATCATGTCGGCCGCGCCGGTGACCGCCAGCGCTGCCATCGACAGCCCGAGCGAGCGCGACAGCCCGAACACCAGCGTGGCAGCGCCATACACGGCCACCGCACCCAGCAGCAGGTGCCCGCTGCGGCGCCGAATCGGAAACCGCGTCAGACCTGCCGACATCAGCAGCGCGCCCACCGCTGGCGCGCCGCGCAGCAGGCCGAGGCCCCAGGGCCCGACCTGCAGGATGTCCTTGGCGAAGATCGGCAGCAGGGCGACGGCGCCGCCGAACAGCACCGCAAACAGGTCGAGCGAGATCGCGCCGAGCACCACCTTGCGCCCGATCACGAAGCGCACGCCAGCCAGCACCGTGTTCCAGCTCGGCGGCTCCCGTGCCGGTGCTGCGTGGGTGTAGCGAAGGGTGGCGCACAAGGCGCAGGCCATACCGAACAGCACGGCACTGGTGCTGTAGGTGGCGCCGGCGCCGGCGGTGTAGATCAGACCGCCGAGTGCCGGGCCCGCGATCACGGCGCCTTGCAGCCCGGCCGAACTGAAAGCCAGCGCGCGCGCCAGCAGTGCAGGCGGAACCAGCAACGGCGTCAGCGCCTGCTGTGCCGGCATCTGGAATGCACGCACGGCACCAAGTGCGACCGAGATCGCCAACAGCAAGCCGCGCGAAGCGAAGCCACCGAACGCGCCGGCCGCCAGCAGCAGCGCTATCGAGGTTTGCAATGCCAGGCACAAGGCCACGATGCGTCCGCGGTGGTGGCGGTCGATCAGGTGGCCGGCGGGCAAAGCCAGCGCCAGCGCCGGCGCGAATTGCAGCAGGCCGACCAAGCCCAAGTCCCAGGCCGACCCGGTCAGGTCGTACATCTGCCATCCCACGGCCACCATCAGCATCTGGCTGGCCGCAACCGAGGCCAGTCGTGCCAGCCACAGCCGCATGAACGCACGCAGGGCGAACAGGGAAGGCGGCGGGTCGGGTCGGGTGCCTGGCATTGCAACGAGTGGGGCGGATGCCCGATTGTGCAATTGCCGAGCCGACTGCGGGTTTCGCACGATGACGGTGTGGACGGGTCCGGTTAGACAATCGAGCGTGAACAACCGGGATCCGCATTGACTCTTTCAGACCCGCGCCCCCATGGCGCCGTGTGGCCGGCCCGCCTGCCACGTGAACTCGCGGTGACGGAAACCACGTTGTGGTCCAACCTGGACGTAACGGCCAGGCGTTATCCGCACAAGGCGGCCTATCGCTTCTTCGGCAGCGACCTCAGCTACCGCGACCTGCACCGCCAGGCCGAAGCGCTGGCCGGCTGGTTGCAGGCGCATGGCGTGCGGCGCGGCGACCGGGTGCTGCTGTTCATGCAGAACTGCCCACAGTTCGTGATTGCGTTCTATGCAGTGCAACGTGCCGATGCGGTGGTGGTGCCGGTCAATCCGATGAACCGCGCCGAAGAATTCGCGCACTACATTTCAGACGCGCAGGCAGTGGTGGCCATCACCACCGTCGATCTGGCCAGCGTGGTGCACGAAGCCGATCAGCGCCTGCTGCCGGTGCAGCGCCTGAAGCACGTGTTGGCAGCACGCATTGCCGACGCCGTACCGGCCGATCTGGATCCGCAAGAGGCGCCTTCGACGCCGGTGATGGACTGGCTGATGGCCGACCCGACATTGCCCGAAGGCACGGTGCGCTGGGCCGACGCGCTGACCGCGGGGCATGTGCCCGACGAACCGCAGGCCGAAGCCGACGACCTGGCGTTGCTGCCCTACACCTCGGGCACCACCGGCATGCCCAAGGGCTGCGTCCACACCCACCGCACCCTGATGCCCAACGTCATCGGCTCGGCGCTCTGGAGCTACGCCAGCGCGGAAACCGTGAGCCTCGGCGTGGTGCCGATGTTTCACATCACCGGCATGGTCTACGGCGTGCTTTCGCCGGTCTACAACGGCAGCACCGTGGTGTTGATGGCGCGCTGGGACCGTGAACTGGCGGGACGTCTGATCTCGCGCCACGCCGTGTCGCACTGGACCTGCATCCCGACCATGGTGATCGACCTGTTCGCAAGCCCGAACTACCAGCGCTTCGACCTGAGAAGCCTGCGTTACCTTTCGGGCGGTGGCGCCGCGATGCCGGCGGCTGTGGCCGCGCGGCTGCAGAGCGAGTTCGGCATCGCTTTCGCCGAAGGCTATGGTCTGACCGAGACCGCCGCACCTTCACACGCCAACCCGCCCGAGCGCGTGAAGCTGCAATGCCTGGGCATACCGATCTTCGGAGTGGACTGCCGCATCGTCGACCCGACCACGCTGCGAGAATTGCCGGCGGGTGAGACCGGTGAAATCGTGACCCACGGGCCGATGGTCTTCAAGGGCTACTGGAACCAGCCCGAAGCCACCCGCGCTGCTTTCATGGAGATCGACGGCAAGGCTTTTTTCAGAACCGGCGACCTGGGCCGTTGCGACGAAGAGGGCTACTTCTTCATCACCGACCGGCTCAAGCGCATGATCAACGCCAGCGGCTTCAAGGTTTGGCCGAGCGAGGTCGAACTGCTGCTCTTCGGCTGCCCGCTGGTGCAGGAAGCCTGCGTTATCGGCACCCACGACGACTACCGCGGCGAAACCGTCAAGGCCCTGGTGGTGCTGCGCGAAGCAGCCCGTGGCAGTACCTCCCCGCAAGACTTGATCGACTGGGCGCGCGAACACATGGCGGTCTACAAGGTGCCGCGGGTGGTCGAGTTCGTCGACGCGCTGCCCAAGAGCGCGTCGGGCAAGGTCATGTGGCGAATGCTGCAGGAACGCGAAACCGCGCTGGCGTCTGGCGCGACCTGAGCGCACCGTCACGCGCGCTAGAGGGCTGGGCGCGCGGATTGCATGCAACCAGTGCGCCGACGGCGCGTCAAAGCTCGATGGGAGAAACCGCATGATCTACTGCAACAAAGACCTGATCGGGCGCACTTTGAGCGCACAAGACGGCGATGTCGGCGAGGTCGCCGATGTCTACTTCGACGACCACGACTGGACCGTGCGCTACCTGGTCGTCGACACCGGCAGTTGGCTGGACAGCCGCAAGGTGTTGATCTCGCCTGCCACGCTGGCGCGAGCGCAAACGGCAGACGGCCCACTTCGCGCGCAATTGTCGCGCCAGCAGGTGCAAGGCAGTCCGCAGATCGACACCCATGCACCGGTGTCGCGCCAGCAAGAGGCACTGCACGCCGACTACTACGGCTACAGCGCCTATTGGGCGGGTGCCGGGCTTTGGGGCATGGGCGCGCTTCCCATTGCCGACCCGATGATCGACGCCCGGCGTGTCGCGGCGATAGTGGACCATCCG
>JALYUN010000148.1 GCA_030853725.1 Pseudomonadota bacterium
TCTGGCTGCTGGCGACGACGTCTGCGCGCTGGCCAACTGGGGCCTGGTCTGCCTGCTGCTGCAGCGGCTGGCACCTGAGATGGCGCTGGGCGACTGGCACGCCGAACTGGCCCGGCTCGCGCAACGCCAGTCCGACCGCAGTACCGCACGGCAACAGACCGAGCCCGGCTTCTACGAAGCCGCGGGTCTGGCGGACCTGCTGCTGGTGCAACTGCTGCTGGCCGCCGATGACGAACGCGCGGTACAGCGCTTGGCGGGGCAGGCGGCTGCCGGCTACCGCTCCGCGCTGGCCCGCGGTGCCAGCCTGCGCGACTCGGCGGCGGTGCGCGAGAACCTGGACTTTTTGAGCGACATGGTGGACGCGTCGGCGGGTGCCGCACGGCCCTGGCCGGCGCACGTGCACAGCGCTTCGGTCGACTTGCGGTGCCAGTTCTGAGGACCGGGTGCGCGCCAGGCAACCGACAATCCGGCCATGACTGTCTTCTACTGGGCCATGGGGGTGCTGATCGTCGGCACCTTGGCGCCGTCGGTGCTGTACTTCGGCCTGTACACCACCACCGGGGTGCCCGCCTGCCTGGACCGGGCGCGCCTGTTGTGGAACCTGTCGCGGGTGTTCGCGCTGTTCGCTTTCAACCTGCTGGTGTGGGGGCACGTGGTGGTCGGCTTGTGGAGCATCTGGCGGCATTGACGACGACGCCTCAGCGGCCGCCGGACACGTCGATGATGCTGCCGGTGACGTAGCCCGCCTGCTCCGACAACAGCCAGACGATGGCCTCGGCCACTTCTTCGGCGCTGCCCGCGCGCTCCATCGGCACCGTGTTCGCCAACCGCTCGGCACGGTCCGGCAGGCCACCGGACGCGTGGATCTCGGTCGAGATCAGCCCCGGGCGCACCGCATTCACGCGCACACCTTCGGCCGCCACTTCCAGCGCCAGACCGTGGGTGAAGGTGTCGATCGCGCCCTTGGCGGCGGCGTAGTCCACATACTGCCCCGGTGAGCCCAGCCGCGCCGCGGCCGAAGACACGTTGACGATGGCGCCACCGGCGCCGCCATGGCGGCGGCTCATGCGGCGCAGCACTTCGCGCGCGCAGTACATGCTGCCGAAGACGTTGATCGCGAACATGCGTTGCAGCCGCGCGCCGGTCATCTCGTCCACCCGTGCCGGCAGGTCGACCACGCCGGCGTTGTTGACGAGCCCGCTGATCGGCGCCCAGCCTTCGGCCACGCGCTGGTCCAGCATCTGGAACATCGCCTGAACCGCAGCTTCGTCGGCCACATCTGCGCGCAACGTCACGGCACGTCGGCCAGCAGCCCTGACTTCGTCGGCAACCGCTTCGGCCGCGGTGGCATCGCGCGTGTAGTTCACGGCCACGTCGAAACCGCGGGCCGCGGCCAAGCGCGCAGTGGCGGCGCCGATGCCGCGGCTGGCGCCGGTGATGAGCAAGGTGGTCATGGCGATGTCTCCGGATGGCTGCGTGGCGGCCCCGCGGGCCAGGCGGTGCCGATTCTGGCGCCCCGCCGTCGCGGGCGGGCACCGATGTACCCCGGCTCCGGGCTCCGCTAAAGTCTTGCTCCCACCCGTGCCCGGAGTCCCGATGAAACGCAGAACCCTCCTGATTCAGGGCAGCGCCGCGCTGCTGGCCGCCCCCACGCTGGTCCGCGCCCAAGCGCTGGAGAAGCCCGAGCTGACGATCGCCGTCGGCGGCAAGAACCTGCTGTACTACCTTCCGCTGACGATCGCCGAGCAGCGCGGCTACTTCAAGGACGAAGGACTCGACCTGAAGATCGTCGACTTCGCCGGTGGCTCGAAAGCGCTGCAAGCGGTTGTGGGTGGCAGCGCCGATGTGGTTTCGGGCGCGTTCGAGCACACCGTCAACATGCAGTTCAAAGGCCAGTTCATGCGCGCCTTCGTGCTGCAAGGCCGCGCGCCGCAAATCGTGCTGGGCATCAACCCGAAGACCATGCCGAAGTTCCGGGGCATTGCCGATTTGAAAGGCAAGAAGATCGGTGTCACCGCGCCGGGCTCTTCGACCAACGTGGTCGTGAACTTCCTGCTGGCGCGGGCCCACCTGAAACCCAGCGACGTCAGCATCATCGGCGTCGGCGCATCGCAAGGTGCGGTGGCAGCGATGCGTTCGGGCCAGATCGACGCCATCAGCAACCTCGACCCGGTGATCACGCTGCTGCAGCGTTCGGGCGACCTGAAGATCGCCGCCGACCTGCGCGTGGTGGCCCAGTCCGATCTGATCTTCGGCGGGCCGATGCTGGCGGCCTGCCTGTATGCGCCGCAAGCTTTCGTCGACAAAAACCCCAAGACCGTGCAGGCGATGGCCAATGCCATCGTGCGCGCCGACAAATGGCTGCAATCGGCCGGCCCCGGCGACATCACCAAGACCGTGCCTGAAAGCTATCAGCTGGGCGACCGCTCGATCTACATCGACGCCTTCCTGGCCAGCAAGGGCGCCATGTCGAAGGACGGTCTGTTCCCGAAGGGTGGGCCCGAAACCGCCTTCAAGGCGCTGGCCAGCATCGACCCGGAACTGGCCAAGGCCAAGCTCGACCTGTCGGCGGTCTACACCAACGAGTTCGCGCAACGGGCGAATGCCAAGTACCCGAAGGGCTGAAGGCACCCGTTCGGCCGACACGGCTTCGGCCTTGAACGTCCAGACGCCGGCCCTGTCGCTGCAGGGCGTGGCATGCACCTTCGTCGACAAGGCCGACCCGGCCCAGCGCTACACCGCCGTGCGCGACGTGACGCTGGCGGTCGGTGCAGGCGAGTTCGTTTCGGTGGTCGGCCCCACCGGTTGCGGCAAGAGCACGCTGCTGAACGTGGGCGCGGGGCTGCTGCTGCCCAGCGTGGGCACGGTAGAAGTTTTCGGGCAGCCGCTGGCAGGCGTCAATGCGCGCGCGGGCTACATGTTCCAGGCCGAGAGCCTGATGCCCTGGCGCACGGCGCTCGGCAACGTGATGGCGGGGCTGGAGTTCCGCGGCACGCAGGACGCGGCCGAATGCCGTACGCAAGCCGAGGCCTGGCTGCGCCGCGTCGGCCTGGGGGGCTTCGGTGACCGTTATCCGCACCAGCTTTCCGGCGGCATGAGAAAGCGCACCAGCCTGGCCCAGACGCTGGCGCTGGACCCCGACATCATCCTGATGGACGAACCGTTTTCAGCACTCGACATCCAGACCCGGCAGTTGATGGAAAACGAAGTGCTGGAGCTGTGGTCGGGGACTGGTGGAGACCATGCCAGGAAAGCAGTCCTCTTCATTACCCACGACCTGGACGAAGCGATCGCCATGAGCGACCGTGTGGTGGTGCTGTCGGCCGGGCCGGGCAGCCACCCGATCGGTGAATTCACGATCGACCTGGAACGCCCGCGCAACGTGGCCGAGATCAAGACCAGTCCGCGCTTCGTCGAACTGCATGCCGCGATCTGGGCCGTGCTGCGGGACGAGGTGCTGAAGGGCTATGCGCAACAGTTGCAGATCGGGACACCATGAAGTCGGGCAGCCGCTGGGCCTTGCGCGGTTGGCAGTTGCTGCTGCTGGTGGCGCTGCTGCTGTTCTGGTGGGCCATGACCACGCCCGGACTGCTGCCGAACTTCATGTTCGACAACGACCGTCAGGCCGCCTTCTTCTTCGGCGAGCCGGTGGGAGTGTTTGTGCGGATCTGGCGCTGGTTCGTGGTCGACGCCGATATCTACCGTCACCTGGGGGTCACGCTCACTGAAACGCTGCTGGCGTTTGCGATCGGCGCCGGGAGCGGTCTGGCGGCCGGGCTTTGGCTGGCTCTGAGCCCGATGGCCGGCGCGGTGCTGGAGCCGTACATCAAGGCCCTGAACAGCATGCCGCGGATCATCCTGGCGCCGATCTTCGCAGTCTGGTTCGGTCTGGGCATCGGCAGCAAGGTGGCGCTGGGCGTGACGTTGGTGTTCTTCATCGTCTTCTTCAATGTCTACCAGGGCGTGAAGGAGGTCAGCCCGGTGGTGCTGGCCAATGCGCGCATGTTGGGCGCCAGCAACCGGCAATTGCTACGGCACGTGTACCTGCCCAGCGCCACGAGCTGGGTCTTCAGCAGTCTGCACACCAGCGTGGGGCTTGCCTTCGTCGGCGCGGTGGTGGGCGAATACCTGGGCTCGGCGCAGGGCGTGGGTTACCTGATCCTGCAGGCCGAGGGCAGTTTCGACATCAATACCGTGATGGCCGGCATTCTCGTGCTGACTGCGTTCGCGCTGGCCCTTGATTCGGCGGTGGGCTTTGTCGAAAAGAGGCTGATGAAATGGCAACCCCGCGCTGGTGAGACCGAGCAGCTCTGATGATGGGGTCGCCGCCGGGATCGACGATCCGGGCGTTGTACCGGTCCAGGCGCAGATCGACGAATTGATCGGCGCCGCGGAACTCGCACGTGAGTGCGACGACATCGCAGCCGGGCTGGCTACCATCAAGCGCGCCTGGCTCGGGCTGCCGGCGGAAGACGACACGCGGCGCTTGCGTGTCGGCCTGCTCCTGGTGCACTTCCACC
>JALYUN010000151.1 GCA_030853725.1 Pseudomonadota bacterium
GGTGGAAGGTGTGCGCACGCTGAACACGTTGGCCGCATCGTGGTGGGGCAAGGGGCTGATCGGGCTCGACTACCTGGCGCGGCGGCGTGGGCCGATGAGCATGGCGCCTTCGCAGCTCGGCGCCTTCACGCGCTCGTCCCCCGAGCGCACGCATCCGAATCTGGAGTTTCATGTGCAGCCGCTGTCGCTGGATGCCTTCGGCCAGCCGCTGCATCGTCACGAGGCCTTCACTGCCAGCGTGTGCAACCTGAACCCGACATCACGCGGTTTCGTGCGGCTGCGCTCACCACGCGCAGCCGACGCGCCGCTGATACAGGCGCGCTACCTGTCGACAGACGAAGACCGCACGGTGGCCGCGCAGTCGCTGCGGCTGACGCGTCGCATTGCCGCGATGCCGGCTCTGGCGCCGTTTCGCCCGCGCGAGATCAAGCCCGGCGCGCAGTTTCAGAGCGATGAAGACCTGGCGCGGCTGGCCGGCGATATCGGCACCACCATCTTCCATCCCGTGGGCACCTGCCGCATGGGCGCGGCGGACGATCCGCAGGCGGTGGTCGACGCGCGTTTGCGGGTGCGGGGGCTGGCGGGGTTGCGCATAGCCGACGCCAGCGTCATGCCCACTATCACCAGCGGCAACACCAATGCGCCGACATTGATGATCGCCGAGCGGGCCGCACAGTGGGTGCGCGAGGCATCGACGACGGCCGCATGACCGCATGACCGCATGACCGCGGACCGCGTTCGCCGGGTGCGCAGGTCGGCGGGTTAGCCCCGGTGGCGACAGGGTTCGTGGACCCCTAAAGTGGCCGCACTTCGGGTGCAGGGGCTCAGCCGCCGCGCTCGTGGGGGCCGAGGAGACAACAGACCTGCAGAAGTCGACCCGACCAGACCGGCCGCCCGGCGCCCTGCGCACGGGCAGGCTGGCATTTCAAAGCGCCGCCTGTCGGCGCATTTTTTTTGACTCGCTTCAAGTCCTTCGTCTGGGCCGCCTTGCCCGGCTTGTTCCGGGCTTTGTTGAAGCCGCAGTCGAGCCAGCATGCAGCGGACTCCCCGACTGTCCAAGACCGAAGGCCACCATGTCCGTCAACCCTGAACTGCGCTCATTGGAAATCGACATTCCGGCGCAGCCACAGGCGCTGGTCCGCCTGTCGCTGTTGATGGCGCAGGACCCGATCGATCTGCCCGCCGCATCGGCGCTGATCGAAAGCGACATGGCCCTGGCGGCAGCGGTGATGAAAGCCGTCAACTCGTCCCTGTACGGGCTCAAGGGGCGGGTGCAGAGCGTGCAGCAGGCGGTCACTTATCTGGGCATGCGCGAGGTTGCTGCGATCACCTTCGAAATGGGGTTGCGCGCGGTGTTTCCGCCCGCTGCCGAACTCGACCCGATGTGGGACCGCGCGGCGCGTCGCGGGGTGCTCATGGGGCGTCTGGGGATGACGCTGTCGCTGGACGCGTGGGCCGCGCATTCGGCCGGGTTGTTCGAGGAATGCGGCAAGGCCGTGCTGTTTCGCCATGCACCCGACCACTACCGCGCGATGCTGCGCGCCGCGCCGGGCGATGCCGAACTGGTGCTGCTGGAACATGCGGGCTTCGGGGTCAGCCACGATGCGCTCGGCGCTGCGTTGTGCGAAAGCTGGGGTCTTGGCGCCGCCGCCGTCGCCAGCGTGCGACACCACCTGGGCGTTCAAGCCGGTGGCGCGCTGCCCGAGGCGCAAACCCGGCGCCCGATCTGCGCCCTGTCGGCGCTCGCGCATGCGCTGATGGTGGCACCGCAGACGCTGACCGCAGTCGCTGAACGCCTTGCCCCGCAGGCCGATCTGGACCTGACGCTGCTGCTGCGGGCGGCGACACTGGCGCGGCGGCAAATGGACGTGCGTGACGAGGCCGCGGCAGCCGAGGCGATCCCTGCGGCCTGAGGAAAGCCCGTCTGTCGAAGAGGCGATGGATTCGCTAGCGTCTGGGACCCGAGTTATTTGAGGCGGCCTGCGCCGGTACAGGCCGAAAGCCCCATGGCCCCCAGCGCAGCACCCCCCGTTACCTCTCCCGTTACTTCCCCCGTCACTTCCCCCGTCACTTCTCCCGCCGATCCCGCCGACTTCGCTGCTTCCGCTGCTGCGCCAGAAACGCTGGCCCTCCAGCGGCTCTACCACTGGGAACAGACGACACCCGACCGCATGGTCTTCACGCAGCCCACCGGGGGCGGCGATGTCACGGAGTTCACATGGGGTCAGACCATGGACCAGACGCGGCGCATGGCCGCGCATCTGCAGAGCCTGGGACTGCAGCCCGGCGACAAGGTGGCGATGCTGGCGAAGAACACCGCGCACTGGTTGATGGCCGACTTCGCGATCTGGATGGCCGGCTATGTGTCGGTGCCGCTTTACCCCACGCTGGCCGCCACCACCATCGGCCAGATCCTGCAGCACAGTGAAGCGAAGCTGCTGTTCATCGGCAAGCTCGACGGCTGGGATGCCATGAAGCCCGGCGTGCCCGTCGGCCTGCCGGCCATCGCGCTGCCGCTGGCGCCCGACGATGCTCAGGCGGCTTACCCGCACTGGGAAGACATCGTCGCGAGGACTTCGCCCTTGAACGGCAAGCCGGTGCGTGCGGCCGATGACCTGGCGACCATCATGTACACCTCGGGCACCACCGGTGCGCCGAAGGGCGTGATGCACAGCTTCGGCAGCTTCGCGCTGGCCGTCAAGCAGGGCCTGACGCGCATCCGGATGAATGAGGACTCGCGCATGCTGTCGTACCTGCCGCTGTCGCATGTGGTCGAGCGCGCGCTGGTCGAGCATGGCCTTCTGGCCTCAGGCATGCAGGTGTACTTTGCCGAGAGCCTGGACACTTTCACCAAAGACCTGCAGCGCGCGCGCCCCACGGTGTTCTTCTCGGTGCCGCGGCTTTGGGTCAAGTTCCGCCAGGGCATCAACCACAAGATGCCACCGGCCAAGATGGACCGGCTGCTGAAGATTCCGATCCTGTCCGGCCTGGTGAAGAAGAAGATCCTCAATGCCTTGGGCCTGCAGGACTGCGTGTTCGCTGCTGCCGGCGCCGCGCCGACCCCGCCCGAGCTTCTGCGCTGGTATGCCCGGCTGGGCTTGCCTGTCGCCGAGGGCTACGGCATGACCGAAAACCTGGGCGCCACCCACATCAGCGACGGCAGCGCGGCCACCGTCGGCACTGTTGGCCGACCCTACGACACGGTGCAGTGCCGCATCGACCCGAGCAACGGCGAGATTCAAGTCAAGGCACCGTGGACCATGCTGGGCT